>JACPGN010000149.1 GCA_016182435.1 Lentisphaerota bacterium
ACCGGTTTCCGCTGGCTTCCGTGGACAGCGCTTGCTATCATTCCTGCCAGTTTGATGTTGTTGCCGGAGAATCCGGCAGAAGCGGACAAACAAGAATGACCGTGCAGCATAAACGCTGGATGTCCGCGGATGAGATCGCAGTGCCCGCTTGTCGCGCCGGAGCATTTTGCAAAGGCGGATGGGCGTGAACCAAGACACGGTTTACAAGTGGATTGAATGGAAGAAACTTCCGGCCCACAAGGTCGGGCGGCTCTGGAAGTTCAAGGCTTCTCAAGTTGACGAGTGGGTTCAGGCGGGCAAAGCAGCCCAAAGGAAAGCACAGTAGCTGCCGATGAAGATCTCGGATAGGCTGACGATTCTCGTGTCCTCAACCGTATACGGCATCGAGGAGTTGCTGGAGCGTGTTTACGTCGTCCTGACCCAGTACGGCTACGATGTGTGGATGTCGCACAAGGGAACGATGCCGGTTTTGCCCGACCGCTCGAATTTCGAGAACTGCCTTGCTGCGGTGGAGGCCTGCGACCTGTTCCTCGGCATCATCACGCCGCAGTACGGATCGGGAACACCGACCAAGGGGCAGCGCTCGATCACGCACGAGGAATTGCTTAAGGCTATCGAACTGGACAAGCCGCGATGGATTCTGGCGCATGATCAGGTTGTTTTTGCGCGCTCGCTTCTGCGCGGTCTCGGCTACGACACCGCAGCCAAGCGGGAGACGCTGTCACTGAAGAAGAGCCCAGTGATTGACGATCTGCGGGTAGTTGACATGTATGAGGCTGCGATCCGAAACGATATCCAGATCAAGGACCGCAAAGGGAACTGGGTGCAGAAGTTCGTCACACCGCAAGACGCGCAGTTGTTCGCCAGTGCGCAATTCTACCGATACCAGGAGGTCGAGGAGTTCATAAAGACGCATCTGGCGAACCGCCCGGCGGTCCGCCGTCGGCTTGACGGGAAAGGACGGCCATGATTCCGGACTCCATCAGGAAGCAACTTCGGGAAGGCAAAAGCTCCACGGTCGAGTTTCTCGCCGGGGCCAAGGATTTCGCGCCCATCGGTCGTGCGGTTTGCGCCTTCCTGAACGGCAAGGGCGGCGACATCTTCTGCGGTGTATCCGATGGCGGCGAGATCGTGGGCGTGCCGGATGCGTCAGGGATGGCCGACCGCCTGCGAAAGCACTTGCAGGCGGCGATTACGCCGCACGCACCGCTCTTGTCCGTGACCGTAGATGACGGAGACGACAGGAGCATCATCACCATCGAGATACCGGCCGGCACGCAAGGGCCGTATGTGTACGAAGGGGCCGCCTACGTCCGGCATGGCGCCGCGACCCAGGCGGCCGAGGCCGCGACTCTGCAGCGACTCTTGCAGGCAGCATCGGTGGCGACAGAACTGTGGGAGAAGCGCGTCTCCACCGCCCTTGAGTATGGCGACCTCGACACCGGGGAACTCGAAGCGCTGATGAAGGAGGCGGCAAAGGCCAGCCGCTTTGTGTTTGAGAAACCGGATGACCGGCTCGATGTGCTTCGGCAACTTGGCCTCACCAGGGGCGGTCAGTTCACGCAGGCGGCCGATGTTCTCCTCGCCAGGAATCCCGCCCTTCGGCATCCGCAAATCCGCGTTCGCGCGACCTGCTTCGAGGAAGACAAAGAAGCGGACCGGTTCATTGACGACAAGGTGTTCGAGGGACCGCTGGTTCAGATGCTTGAGCGGGCGGAGAAGTTCATCCTCCGCAACATGCGAACGGTCGTTTCGTTCCGGGGCAAGGGCCTCCAGACCGATGACCGCGCCGAGTATCCGCCGGAGGCGATCCGGGAAGGGCTGGTAAACGCCATGGCCCATCGTGACTACGCTTCGTTCCACGGGGGAGTTGCGGTGCGGCTATATCCCTCGCGGTTGGAGATATGGAACGTCGGACACCTGCCATCGCCGTTGAAACCCGGTGATCTGAAGCGAAACCATCCTTCGATCCCGGTGAACCCGGACATCGTCCATGCGCTGTACATCCGGGGCTACATGAACCGGATTGGCCGGGGCACCCAGAAGATCGTGAACCTCTGTCGCGAGCACGGACTCAAGTCACCGTCATGGCGCGACGACTCAACAGGCGTCACGCTAACGCTGTTTGCCCAGGCCGGAGGGCAGGGCTACACCGGGTCCCTGAATCCCCGGCAAAAGGCTCTGCTTGCCAAGATCAATCCCGGCGAGGAGATTCGCCCGGGTGAGTATCAGCGCCAGTACGCGGAGGGTGTCACCGACCGGCAGGCACGGCGCGACCTGACTGAGTTGGAGGATGCCAACCTTCTGGAGCGCGTGGGAGCAGGCGCAACGACCCGCTACCGGCGAACCGAACGCGACCGGAAAGGGCGGAACCGGACATGAACCGGACATGCGTAAAGCCCCTGTGGACATGGCAGCGGTGCCCAGCCACGGGTCTCTCCCGGCAGATGGCATCACCAATGGCCCTATCAGTCAACAAGTTGCACCGCGGCGACGGCGCGTGTCCCATCCCGGCATCGCCGCCTTTCGGGCATTCTCCGGACACAAACCGGACATGCAGGTTGAAGACATGTCCGCCGTAGGCCCGGCGAAGGCGGAAGACAAAGCGTCCTCCTCGACGGCTCTGCCGGAACAGAAGGCGTTTTTCCCGCCTGAGGCGGGTCTGCCTACGGTATGATCCGCCAGGTGCGGATCAACCTATGGTTGACAAGATACCGGCGCGGTTCGGGCGCGTGGTGGATCTTTGTTGCGGGATGGGCGGGTTGGCGGCGTTACAGAGTGCCGGAAATACACGCGATTTGCTCGTTGAAACGAAGACAAGGATGTTTGCAGCATGAAGAAATTACGGGCCATGAAACAAGAACTCGCACCGGTTGTGCGAGAAATTAGCGGCAAGGAATATGCCAGCTTGTTGAGCGAAATCAAGGAACGGGTCCGTTCGGCGCAACTTGAGGCGTTGCGCTCTGTCAATAAGGAGTTAATCGCACTCTATTGGGATATTGGGCGCATGATTGTCTCCAGACAGGTTGGCGAGACTTGGGGCAAATCCGTAGTCGAGCAACTGGCCGCCGATTTGCAGGCCGAATTTCCAGGTGTACAGGGGTTCTCCACGCAGAATCTGTGGTACATGCGTCAATTCTATCTTGAGTACCGGGAAAGATCAAAACTCCAACCACTGGTTGGAGAAATCAGTTGGACCAAAAACCTAATCGTCATGGCGCGTTGCAAAGACCTCTTGGAACGCGAATTCTACATTCGCATGACGAAGAAATTCGGGTGGTCCAAGAACGTTTTGATCCATCAGATCGAGAACCAGTCCTACGAGAAGACGCTTCTCAACCAGACCAACTTCGACAAAGCCGTGTCGCCCGAGATCCGGGCACAGGCAAAGTTGGCGGTCAAGGACGAGTACACGTTTGATTTTCTCGAACTTGGCGCAGAGCACGCCGAGCGAGAACTGGAACGCGCCTTGATCGGGCGCATCGAGGATTTCCTTCGCGCCATGGGCGGACTCTTCGCCTTCGTCGGCAGTCAATTCCGATTGGAGGTGGACGAAAAGGAGTATTTCGTGGATCTTCTGCTTTACCACCGCCGGCTCAAGTGCCTGATAGCTGTGGAACTCAAGGTCGGCGACTTCGAACCGGAGTTTGTGGGCAAGATGCAGTTCTATCTCGCCGCGCTGGATACGCGGGTTCGGGAGAAAGACGAGAACCCGTCTATCGGCATTATTCTCTGCAAAGAAAAACGCCGGACAATTGTGGAGTACGCCTTGCGCGAAGCCAGAAAGCCCATCGGCGTCGCAACCTACCGCATTGTCAAGACCCTGCCGAAGGAACTGAAGGGGCAACTGCCGTCACCGCAGCAGATCGCGAAGCTGCTGGAGGAAGTCCGATGAAGCGCGGCCATAGGGCACAAGTCCGTGAGCCGCGCTCTTCGGCAGGCTCTGGCCGATTTGATGAGCGCGGGGCTTGTGGCGTACACCATGCCTGAGAGGCCGAACAGCCGACTTCAACGATATCGCATGACGCTCAATGACAGAAGAAGACGGCGTGTCGGCAGCAATTGAAGCCGGATGGCGCAGGATCGGCGCCACCAACAGATTGACATGAAACCCAAATCCAACGGCATCGTATCCTGGCCGAAGGCGGAGCGGCCGTGTGAGCGGGTGCTGGCGGAGGGAGTGGAGAATCTGACTGAGGCGCAGTTGCTGGCGATTATTCTCCAGGTCGGCCAGGGGACCTTCGAGGTGGGGACTTGAGTCAGAGATTTCTTACAGCCTTGAAGACGGGCATAGTCAGTTGCGGATCGAGACAGTGATGGGAAACGGAAACGCCATACTCCTGCCCCGCGCTTACTACAGCGCTCCCATGGGCGTCTTCCTGACGGCGACGCCCGAGACGATTCTCGGCACTCTGGCGGCCAATAGCGAAGTGACGGTCGAGCCTCCGCAACGCGATGCGTGGCTACAGGAAATCGACATCCTCAAAGCTGCGCTCCAGGGACTCGATGGGACGCTGTTTCTGGAGTTCAACATCCCGCGCATGGGCAAACGCATTGATGCCGTTATCGTGTCCGGCGCATTGGTGTTCGTCACCGAATTCAAGGTGGGCGAGAAACATTATATGCGCGCCGATCTGGACCAAGTATGGGACTACGCTCTGGACCTGAAAAACTTCCATGAAGCGAGCCACGCTATCCCGATTCTACCGATTCTCGTGGCAACGGAAGCGCCGATGGGCGACCGAGTTCTGCCGTCACCCCATGACGATCAGGTCTATCCTCCCGTCCAGTCAAACAGCCAAGGTCTCCGGGCCGTGATTGACCTGGGGCTGGGGCAAGCCAAGATCGATCCGGTGGACGGTGTACAATGGGGCGCGGCGTCGTACCACCCGACGCCGACGATTATCGAGGCCGCCCAGTCGCTCTACGCGCAGCATTCGGTTGACGCCATCGCCCGCCATGATGCCGGCGCCCGCAATCTCCGAGTCACTTCCGCACGCATCGAGGAATTGGTCGAGCAGGCACGTAGCTCAGGAAGCAAGATCATCTGTCTTGTGACAGGCGTGCCGGGGGCAGGGAAGACACTTGTGGGGCTGAATGTCGCCACTAAGCGGAGAGATGCCAGTCGTCCGACGCATGCAGTTTTCCTCTCCGGCAATGGCCCGCTGGTCGCGGTCCTCCGCGAAGCCCTGACCCGCGACGAGGTCTCCCGCCGTCGAACGCTCGGCGAACGGGTTCGGAAGGGGATGGTGGGCGAGAGCGTGAAGGCATTCATCCAGAATGTCCACCACTTCCGCGACGAAGCGCTACGTGAAAGCACGCCCCCGATTGACCACGTTGTGATATTCGATGAGGCGCAAAGAGCGTGGAATGACAGGCAAACGTCGGCCTTCATGCGGACGAAGAAGAAAATGCCAGGGTTCACGAAGTCGGAGCCGGAGTTTCTGATATCGTACCTTGACCGGCACGATGATTGGGCGGTCGTTGTCTGTCTCGTCGGGGGCGGTCAGGAGATCAACAAGGGCGAAGCAGGAATTGGGGCATGGCTCGATGCCATCAACACGGCCTTTCCCAAGTGGCATGTCTACATCTCCCCGGAACTGACGGACAGCGAATATGCTGCCGGTCATGCCCTCGATGCAGTCCGATCGAGACCCGACACGCACTTCGACCGGGACCTTCATCTGGCTGTATCCATGCGTTCCTTCCGCGCCGAGAATGTGTCGGCGTTCGTCAAAGCAGTCCTGGACTGCGAAATGGACGTAGCGCGAGACGCCTACTCGAAACTCAGCCGGCGTTACCCGATTGCCCTCACGCGGGACCTGGACCAGGCCAAGAACTGGATTCGGAACCGCGCCCGGGGGAGCGAACGATACGGTCTTGTCGCGTCATCGGAGGCGCAACGGCTGAAGCCGCATGCAATCGACGTGCGCGTGAATATCAACCCCGTCCACTGGTTCCTCGATGACAGGAGGGACACGCGATCGAGCTTCTACCTCGAGGATGCCGCTTCGCAGTTCGACATCCAAGGCCTTGAACTGGACTGGGTTTGTGTCACTTGGGACGCGGACCTTCGGTTCACAGAATCAGGATGGGGCTATCATATCTTCCGTGGCGATAGGTGGTGCAGGCTGCACAACGAGGATCGCCGGAACTATCTCCGCAACGCATATCGTGTTCTCCTCACTCGTGCGCGTCAGGGCATGGTGATCTTCGTTCCGCCCGGCGAAGGAAATGACCCAACGCGTGCTCCCGCCTTTTACGACAGCACTTTCCGGTATCTGTCTAATATGGGTATCCCTGTGCTTGCCGAATAAGTGCTGTTCGCGATACCGGGGATTGACCAGACGGCGGACAGCGAGGGTTGCCGTTGATAGGGCTATGGCGGGCACGACCTCGGATATGCACCCTCAAAAACTCGTTGATAGTATGCCATGTAGTTTTATTCCTATTGGCATAACAACATCCAAGTTCGTGAATCCATTCTTCAAGACATGGCTGCTATGGAAGAACTACTGACCAGAGGAGATCGAGCCGTCATGTTGTTTATCTTCAGGGCCGCCTCGCAGAGCGAAGGATGGCGGAGAGGGCGGGATTTGAACCCGCGGTGCCCTTTTTGGGGCACATACGATTTCCAGTCGTACACCTTAGGCCGCTCGGTCACCTCTCCTCTAAGGCGGGCCTGCCCGCAACCGAAAGAAATTAACCACTGATGGACACTGATGAACACTGATAATCTTGCTCGCCTCGCTCGCTCGGCGAAGCGGGAAAGTCCCATCCGTGTCTATCCGTGTTCATCCGTGGTATCCTCCATAGGCGGATCCGCCTCTGGCGGAAAGTTCTTTTTTTTCATCGCGGTTCCTGATGTTTCAGGTACTATATTCACGGAAAATGTTACGGCATTACCGATTATCAGATCCAGCGGCCCGAGACAAGCCAATTGTCGCGGGATGCGCGGGTTGAACTTGACCATGCGGGGCAACGGTTTATGATGAGGCTCTTAAAGGAAACTTCATGAACCGAATCTCAAGCCTGCCATCGCGTTCCTTGCGGGTCGCTGTGCTCCAGAACAGCGCCGGAGCGGACGCGGAACACAATCTCTCCGTGATCATGCGGCGGCTGTGCCGCGCGCGCTCGTGCGACCTGTTTGCGCTGCCCGAGGTGTGCGCGCTGCGCGGCAACAAGGCCGATTATCGCGCGGTGGCTGAGCGCCTGCCGGGCCCCATCATCCAGCGCCTGATGGCCCTGGCCAGGCATTGCCACGCCTGGGTACTGGCTGGCAGTGTGATTGAGCGAACGCGCGGCAAGTTTTACAATACCAGCGTGCTGATCAACCGCCAAGGCCGGATTGTCAAGCGCTATCGGAAAATCCACTTGTTCGAGGCTAACTTGGATAGCGGAGAGGTTGTCCGGGAAAGCGACATCTACACTGCAGGCGCTAAACCCGTTATGGCCGAGATCGAAGGCTGGCGTTGCGGCCTGGCCATCTGCTACGACCTCCGCTTTCCGGAATTGTTCCGCCATTATTCCCGGCAGGGGGCCGTTCTTTTTTTTGTGCCCTCCAATTTTACGCAGAAAACCGGCAAGGATCACTGGGCAACGCTGGTCAGGGCGCGGGCGATCGAGAATCAGGCGTTTGTGGTGGCGCCTAACCAGTGCGGCGTCAACCCACGCACCGGCATTGCCAGTTACGGCCACAGCCTGGTGGCGGGTCCCTGGGGCGACGTGCTGGCCCAAGCCGGCAACAAGGAGACCATTCTCACCGTCACCCTTCATCCGGAAGATTTGCGCCGCACCCGCGCGCGCATTCCCGTCCTGCGGCATCGGCGGCTGGGGTGAAAGAAAACAATCGGACGACAGACGACGGACGACGGATGCCGGCCTGCCCGAGCTCGGCCAGGGACGCCAAGCCCTGCGGGACGCGGCCACGGCGTCACCCCTGGCCGAGCTCGGGCAGGCGCCGCAGCTACATGAAGAAATCAGAGGACGGAAATCAGAAATCAAGTGGACCGAGCCGGCTCACCGTTAACCCGCTGAGGGCGGAACCGACGTCTATCACACTTTATAAAGTGTGATAGGGGGCCGGGCATTCCGCTTTAGCGGGACCGGCCGGACCGGCTCGCGCCGCGGACGGTCCGGCCAAGGCGGGATTCCGCCCCGGCGGATCCGCATAGGCGGAAAACTCGGCGCCCCGCCTGCAGCGCTATGCACAGCATTGCGGGCAGGTTGCCCCGCGCTGTAGCGGCGAGCCATCCCTTCCACCCTGGCGGATCCGCCTGCCGGCGGAACCCTCACGCGACCACCTCAGATGATCTGCCCCATTACTATTTCACGCGCAACGTGCTTGAGTTTTCCGCAGGTATCGGTTATACATTCGGCTGCAAAAGAAAAGCGCTTGCACAATGGACTTTCAGGCGAGAAACAAATTATGTCGAAAATCTTTCAGGTAATTGGACGCGAAATTCTGGATTCACGCGGCAACCCCACGGTGGAAGTGGAAGTATGGTTGACCGGCGGGATCAGCGCGCGCGCGGCGGTGCCCTCGGGCGCTTCCACCGGCGAGCACGAGGCCCTGGAACTGCGCGATGGCGATAAGCAACGCTACGGCGGCAAGGGCGTGCTCAAGGCGGTTAAGAACGTCAACTCGGTCATTGCCCCGCGAGTTAAGGGCCTTGACGCCCTTGACCAGGCTGGTCTGGACGAGACCCTGATCAAGCTGGACGGCACCCCCGCAAAAACGAAGCTGGGCGCCAACGCGATCCTGGGCGTATCGCTGGCAACGGCCAAGGCGGCGGCTGAATTCCGGAGCCTGCCGCTCTACCGCTACCTTGGCGGAGAAAGCGCCAAGGTTCTGCCCGTGCCGATGATGAACGTCATCAACGGCGGCGCGCATTCGGATGCTCCGGTGGACTTGCAGGAGTTCATGATTATGCCCAAGGGCGCCACATCGTTTCGCGAAGCCTTGCGCATGGGCGCCGAGGTATTCCAGGCGCTCAAGTCCCTGCTCAAGGACCTCAAACTCGGCACGGCCGTGGGCGACGAGGGCGGCTTTGCCCCAAAGCTGAAGAACAACACCGCCGCGCTTGACCTGATCATCAAGGCCGTGGCCAAAGCCGGTTACAAGCCGGGTAAGGACGTGTTCATTGCCTTAGACCCGGCGGCCAGCGAATTTTATGACGCGGCCAGGAAGCGCTATGTGTTCAAGAAGAGCGACCAGTCGGAGCACAGCTCCGAAGAAATGATCCGGTTTTACGCGCGCTTGATGAAAAAATACCCGATTATCAGCATTGAGGACGGCCTGGCCGAATCCGACTGGCCGGGCTGGAAGCGCATGACCGATAGCCTGGGCCAAAAAACCCAACTGGTGGGCGATGATCTCTTTGTGACCAATACGAAGTTCCTGCAAAAGGGCATAAAGCTGGGCGTGGCCAACGCCATCCTCATCAAACTGAACCAGGTGGGCACGCTCACCGAAACGCTGAACGCAATCCAAATGGCGCAACGCGCCGGTTATCGCGTCGTGGTCAGCCACCGTTCCGGCGAGACTGAGGACACGACCATTGCCGACCTGACCGTGGCGGTCAACGCCGGCCAGATCAAGACCGGCTCGGTCTGCCGCACGGACCGGATTTGCAAGTATAACCAGTTGCTCAGGATCGAGGAGCAACTTGGCCAAAAGGCGGTTTTCGGCGGCGTGATTTAGTACCTCAATCACGAGGAACTACCATGAAAAACAAGATGCCACGGGCATCCGCCTGCGGCGGAATGTTTCCGCCCGACGCGGATCCGCGGAGGCGGAGACCACGGATGGCACGGCCTGCCCGAGCGTCGGCCAGGGATAACGCTGATTGTTGACGGCCGCCCGGCGGCCGTCAACGGTCTGACCATCCGTGAAATCAGTGTAATCAGTGGTTGATCTTTTGTATTGCGGGTATAGCCCACATTAGGGCGCTTAAGCATGAACGTCTGGCTGACGATTTACCGGGCGGCTACGATCGTTTTTGTGGTCATGGTGATTGTAGCCATTATCAGCTTGTTCCTGCCCAAGATCCGCCAGAACCGGGAACTGCAGCGCAAACTTGGCGCTATGGAAGAGGAAAATCGCACCCGGGAAGATCTGGTCAAGGAATTGCAAACGCAGCAGGACCAGTTCCTCTCGGATCCGCATTACGTGGAGCGGATTGCCCGCGAAGAGCTGGGCAAGGCCAAGGCGGGTGAAACCGTTTTCCGGTTCAGCGAGCGCAAAACCAATGCGTTTCACGTCCGGCCCTGATTCCGCAATTTAATATGCGTTTCCTCCCGGGCATTGATGTTCTGCTGAGCAAGCACCGGCACTGGCTGAAGGGCCGGCGCCTCGGCCTGCTAAGCCACCTGGCCGCGGTGGACGCACGCGGGATGACTTCGGCCGAGCGGCTGTGGCACGAGCGCGCCTTCAAGTTGAAGGCCTTGTTCGGGCCGGAGCACGGTTTCTTCGGCCTGGGCGGCGCCGGTGAGAATCTTGGCCACTGCCGCCATCCCGCTTGGCGGATTCCGGTTTATTCGCTATACGGCCCGACGCGCCGGCCAACGCCGGCCATGTTCAAGAACCTGGATGTGATTGTCGTAGACCTTCAGGACCTCGGCGCGCGCTGTTACACCTACGTCGCCACGCTGCGCTATGTGCTGGAGCAGGCCAATGCGCTGGGGAAGGAAGTCATTGTGGCCGACCGCCCCATTCCTCTGCCGCGGATCGTTGATGGGCCCATGCGCGACAACGCCCTGTCCACCATAGGCGGATCCGCCTTCGGCGGAGAAAGTTTTGTGGCCAGCGTGTGCGCGCCCATGCACTATGGCATGACGCCCGGCGAAATGGCGCTCTGGCTTAAGGTCGAGCTCGGATTAAAGATACCAGTCCGGGTGGCGCGGATGCAGGGGTATAACCGCCCGGGCGGACGCGGCCAGGACTGGCCGCCCTGGATCCCGCCCTCGCCGGGCATCCGCGCCTGGGAGGCCGGCCAATGTTACTTAGCCACCATCTTTGCCGAAGCATTGAGCGCTTTTGACAATGGGCGCGGAACGAACCTGGCGTTCCAGGTGTTTGCGGCGCCGTGGCTGAAAAGCGCGAGTGTTTGCGAGCGGCTGAATGCGTTGCGCGTGCCGGGCGTGTCGTTTTACGCGCACCCCTACTCGCCTGGGCGTAGTCCGGCAACAGCCGGAGCGAAGCCTGGCAAATCCGGAAAAGCCGCGACGGTGTTTGACGGCGTCCGTCTGGCCGTGACCGATCCCAATATATTCTGCCCCGTCTTCACCAGCGTTGTCATTCTGTGGAGCTTGCAGGAACTCTACGGCGTGCGGAAGGTCTGGAAAGGCCAAGGCAGCCGGGAGAATTTTTTTGACCAGCTTTATGGCACTGCGGCCCTCCGCCGGGCGCTGCAATCCGGCGCCACGCCGGAACAGATCCGGCACGCGTGGCTTAAACCGCTCAGGGTTTTCGCGCGCTCCCGCGCGGAGAGAGTGCTTTATCCCAACGGATGAGAAGCTGTGAAAAAATTACGGACGACATGGAAGTCGTCCCTCCACTCGTGGCGCGTGGCGAGCCATTGGTGAAATCAAGCCGTCCCGACCAGAATGGGACGGGATGGAGGGTCGGGTTCCACCCCGACCGTCTGGGTTCGATTTTGTCACAGCTTCTGAGTTTATGAGCTCTCCTTCTTCATTCCTGGAGCGCGCGCAGCGGCTGAACCCGCAACTGAAGCTGTTCCTGGCGGGAATAGCGCTCCTGAGCATCACTGGCGGCATCGGCGAAAGCACGTTCAATAATTTTCTGAGCGACACCTTTAACCTGAGCGCCCGCTCTCGCGGCTTTCTCGAATTTCCCCGCGAACTGCCTGGGCTGCTGACGGCCCTATTCGCCGGAGCGCTCTTTTTTCTCAGCGAGACGCGCCTGGCGGCGTTTGCCGCGCTGTGCGTGGGAGTGGGAATGCTGGGCCTGGCGCTCTGGGGCACTTCCTGGACAATGATGCTGATCTTCATGATTGTCTGGAGCATTGGGATCCATCTGCTGATTGCGCTGCGCTCGTCCATCGGCATGGCTTTAGCCCACCCCGAGCACAAGGGGCGGCGCCTTGGTCAGATTCAGGGCGTGGGGATTGCCGCCAGCATTGTGGGCTGCGCTTTAGTTTGGCTGCTGATGAAATACTTAGAAGCCGGGTATCGCACCATGTTTATCATCGGCGGGGTGCTGGCCCTGGCGGCGGCTTTTGTTCTACTGGCCATGGGCATGCCCAATGCATCTGGGCAACGCTCGAAGTTCGTGTTCCGGCCGCAATACTGGCTTTTCTATCTGCAGGCCTTGCTGTTTGGCGCGCGCAAGCAGATTTTCATCACTTTCGGCCCGTGGGTGCTGATTAAAATCTTCAATCAGCCGGCCTATATTTTTGCCCAGCTCTGGATGGTGGCGGGCGCCCTGGGCATCCTGTTCCAGCCGGCTTTGGGCCGGGCCATTGACCGGTTCGGCGAACGCCGGGTGCTGATGGCGGATGCTGCCCTGATTTTCGGCGTGTGCCTCGGTTACGGCTACGCGCACCTGGTTGGCAGCCGCTTCCTGGCGCTGGGCTTGCTTTATGCCTGTTTTGTGGGCGATTTGCTGCTCTTTGGAACCAATATGGCGCGCGACACGTACCTGGCTAAAATCGCGCTCAAACCGGAGGACGTGGCGCCCTCGCTCTCGTTGGGCGTCAGCATCAACCATATCGTTTCCATGTCCGTGCCGGCCCTGGGGGGACTACTCTGGATGCGCTATGGGCATGCTTCCGTGTTCCTGGCGGCGGCGGGCGTGGCCGTGCTCATGCTCATTTTCAGCAACCTGATTTCCACCGGAAAAACCCAGCGCGGAGCACGTCGGCCTTCGTCCCACCTACGCGAGAGAGGCTACGGCGGGCAGGCCGACGGCTACAGTAAGAATTGCCTCGTTCCTCGGCGCCTAACTTGATGCTAAGGAATTTCAGAGACGCGGCAACAGAGTGCCGCAGCTACAGTAAGAACATTCCAGAATGTAGCCGCCCCACTCTGTTGGGGCGTTGTAAAAGTCGCGGCCTTGCCGTCGCTGTCATAATCGGCCGGAGCGGGAGCATAGCCGGTCCCGCCCAGTGAGCGCCCCGGGGTCAATGATAACAAACGATCTTTACTGCGCGGCAACACTCACCGAGTCAATCAGAATCATTCCGTTAATGTCCAGAATTCCATCCAGCGGATAATCAACGGCGAACCAGAACGTGTATGAACCGGCTGGTAATCCGGCATAATTCAACACTTCCGTTTCCGGCAGCTCGAACAAGGCGCCCTGATACACCGGAACACAATTTGAAAGAACGCCGTCAAATTGTGTCCACTGCCTTGAACTATCCAGGTAGAACCAACTTGAATTCGCCCGCGCCACAACCCACCAGTCAACATTAGTGCCGGCATATTCTCCCGGATTTAACTGAACAGTGACTGAGAGATCAGTCCCGCGGTTAATGCTGATA
>JACPGN010000158.1 GCA_016182435.1 Lentisphaerota bacterium
CTTTTATCTGCTCGTTGAAGGCGGCAGCGGCAGTAATGACGGCACAAGCTATGACCTGACCGGCATCGGCTTCACCAACGCCGCGCGCGTAGCTTTCCGGGCCTTGACCGTGTATTGCACCGCCAACACCGATTACTCGGCCGTGCGCTCCGCCTGGGTTTCCGCGGCTACCGATATTGATTCAAGCTTAGTCAGCGCGGTGGAGGCGGCCTTGGACGCGGTGGGCGTCAGCGCGAGCGGCGGCGGCGGCGGTCCGACAGCGCGCTATACGCCGCTCATGTATGATTATGACGGCGACCATTATGGCGACCCAACCCTCTATGATACCTTCACCGGTTATTGGTACATTCGCATGTCCGGCGCCGGGTATAACCAGGTGTCCGGTCTCTGGGGCGGCTCAGGCTACCAGCCGCTCGCGGGTTATTTCGATAACGACCGGAGTTATGATCCTACGATATATGATTCTTCGTCGGGTAACTGGTTCATGCTGCTCTCTACTTATAGCTTTGATTCCTTCGCGTACCTGAATTGGGGCGGCGGCTCGACGCTTACGCCGGTCTGCGGCGACTTTGATGGCGATCTCTATGCTGATCCGACCGTATACGCGCAGTCAGTCGGCAACTGGTATATCCTCCTGTCTTCTTCTGAGTGGGTATATTATTATGAGCTCCGCTTTCCCGCCCCGGCGGGCTTCTTGCCCTTCATGGGCGATTTCGATGGCGACCGCTGGGGCGATCCTACGTTCTATGACCCGGACACAGGTTACTGGTACTTCCTCACAACTGGGACGTCCTATGATTCAGTCTGGTTCGGTCTTCCCGGGTATACCCCCACGTTCGGCGACTTTGATGGCGACCTCCGCGCCGACCCGATCGTTCGGTCGCCAACCGGGGATTGGTACGTGCTGCTGTCCAGTTCCGGGTATACGTCTTACTCCACCTTCTCGTGGTAATTCGGGCATGGTTCAAACTATGCGTGGTCTGGGTGACAGGCAAACGGCTCGGCAGGGACGCCTCGCCCTACCTGTTGGCCGCACTCTGCAGGTAGGGCGAACCCTCTGGGTGAGCCGTCTGGGTTCTCGATGGGTAAACCCGTATTGAACCATGCTGTAATGCGGAACATGTTCCCGAGCTGGGTCTATCGCGGCGCCTGGATAGTGCTGGCCGTTTTCTGCGCCTTCGGGCTCTTTGACCATTCCTTATGGTCCAGCAACGATACGCGCGAAGGCGCCATGATCAGCGAGATGGTGCGCGAGGGCGTCTGGGTTACCCCGGTATTCAACGGCCGGCCTTACTTGGAAAAACCGCCGCTGCTGCACTGGACCGCGGTAGTTCTCTGCAGGCTGTTCGGCCGGGTGAATGAAGGCTTGGTGCGGCTGCCGGCCGCGCTATTCGGCTTCGGCGCGCTCTGGATCATCGGCCTCTGGGCGCGCGACTTGCTCCGCGAGCGCGCCGGGCTGGTGGCCGCTTTCCTCTGCGCCACCTCGGCGCTCTACTTTGAATATTCCCGCATTGTGCTCACCGATGCCGCCCTGACCTTTATGGTCGTGCTGGCGCTCTACCTTTTCTGGCGGGCCTACTCGCCTGGGCAACCTTCCTACGCCCGCCATAGCGGGCTTCGCGAAGGCGGGAACGCTCTGGCGGAGCCTGGTGCCACTGGCCCGCGCGGCTGGAAGCGCTATCTTGCGTTTATGATGGTCGCGGCCGCCGCGTTTTACGCCAAGGGCTTCATCGGCCCTGGCTTGGTATGGATACCAGTAGGCGCATTCCTGGTGTATCGGCGCGAGTGGAAATTACTCGTTTCATTGGGCGCGGCCTTCAGCGTGGTGTTCGTGCTGGCGCTTGCCCCGTGGGTTGCGGCCTTATGGCACGCCGGCGGACAAGCCTTTCTTCACGGCGTCTTCTGGGAGAATCAGTTTGGCCGCTTTCTGGCCTTCAACGATCCTAACCTGCCGCTTGACCCCTATTATGTCCACAAAGAATCAGTTTTGTATTATCTGATCAGCCTGCCGGCGCGGCTCATGCCCTGGACCTTGCTGGTAATCCCGGCGCTCATCTACTTCTTCCGCAAAACTTGTGGCGCGTTTCGCGCTGAGAGCCCGGTGGAGGACCAGCCCGCTTGCCCAAGCTCGGCCAGGGCTATAGCCTTGGCGCATAGGAATTTTCCGCCACAGGCGGATCCGCCTGCGGAGGACAATGTTGTAGCCGGGGTCGACGACCCCGGACCGGCCTCAGCGAGGCCGGCTACAGTTATTAGTTGTCGAAGGCCTGATTCACCGCCGGCGGGACTGCCGGTAATTTTCATCCGGTTTGCGCTCCTCGGCATGCTGGTGCTTCTGCACGTCTCCTCGGCCAAAGCCGCCTGTTATACCCTGCCGCTTTTCCCCATCTTGTTTCTCCTGACCGGCATCTGGCTGGAAGATACCGCCATCCTCTGGAAATCCGTGCTCGAGCGGCGCCTGATCGGTTTGACCTTTGGTCTGGTTGGATTTGTAGTGTTAGCCGTGCCGTTGGGCTATGTCCTGCTGTTTGCGGTTGGAGCAAATATTATACGGCTGAGCGCCTCCGGCGGGGCAACTGCCAGTTTCGCCTTGGCCCTACTTGCTCTGGCTACGGGTGGGTATGCCGCGCTTCGGCTTTCGCGAATGTTCCGCTCCGGCCGGCGCAACGAGGCCATTCTGACTGCGCCCATAGTCCTGGCGGTGGTTGGCATGCTGGATGCCGCGATCTTCCTGCCCATAGTGGATTATGACCGCACTTACAAGCCTTTGGCCGCGCTGGTCTCTCAGGAACTCAATGCCGGCGCGCGCATCGCCTTGGCCGGCGAGCGCGAGCGCGACCTGGGGGGGCTGATGTTTTACCTGAACTCGCGGCTGAAGGTTGTGGCCCTTACCAATGCCGTCGAATGGCAGGCTTTCCTTTACGAGCGCCCCGGCCGCGCCGGGGTTGTCGTGGCCGAAAGTGATCTGAAGGAGGCCGAGCTATTGCTGCGGGGCAAGACTTTCAAGGTCATTCAGCCGGCGAACTGTGGACGCAAGAGCAAAGAGTTCCGCCTGGTCATGAATGTGGTTGACCCCGCCCGGCCGATGCTGCGGAAACGCGCCCCTGCTCGCTAAGGCATTACATAACTTGAACACTCGATACCATCATAAATAACAAGAAAATTGTAGGAGCGCCACCCCGCTGGCGCGACTCGTCTGGCAAGGCCGCCGAGCGCGATAAGATCGCCTCGACGGGGCGAGGCTCCTACATTTCCACCACAGGCGGACGAAACGTATTTGGGTTGCGGGTATAGCCAGTGTTGGTTAAATGAATAATAATCCGCAAACAGGTCCCGCCTCTTACATTCCCACACTTTATAAAGTGTGGGAATGTGTTCAATGAATAATAACAACCCCAACCAGGCTAATTTTCCGTCGCGTCGGAGCTGTGAGCTGCGCTGCTTGGTCAAAGCCCTGTTTGTAATCCTCGCGGTGGTCGCCGGAGCTTGGACCCTCTGGGAACTGACCCTCGCCGACCGCTTGATGACCAAACGCTGGGGAGTCGTGGAGCCGGAACTCATCTATCGGAGCGGGCAGATTCCCAGCGCTCGCCTCCAGGCTACGCTGGCGCGTCATCACATTGGCGTCCTCATTGACCTCACCGGGAATCAACCAGGTAAGGAGTTACAGCTCAAGGACAAGGAGCGCGCGGCCGCCGCGCGCCTGGGAATTGAATATCATAATTTTCCGCTGCGCGGCGATGGCACGGGGGATATTGCTCATTACGCCCAGGCCATTGCCATCCTGCACTCTTGCCGGCGCGCGGGCCGCCCGGCGCTGATTCATTGCGCCGCGGGCGCCCAGCGCACCGGCGGAGTGGTGGCCGCCTACCGGGTTCTGGTTGAGCGCCGTTCCCCCGCTGAAGCGCGCGCTGAGCTCGAGCGCTACGGCTGGAAACCGGGCAAAGACCAGATGCTGCTCAATTACCTGAACAGGAATATGCTTAGATTGGCCGAGCTGTTGCAAACCCTGCAGGTCATTGAGACCGTTCCCAATCCCTTGCCGAGGTTGTAGTCCTGGGGTTGCGCCCCAGGCTATGATGTAGCTGCCCTTCAGGCAGTCACGACCCCTACTTCTCGACCACAAGCTCAAGACCATTGAGCATAGGCGCCGTGGTCCAGTCAAAATTCGTGGCTGTGCTCGCCAGTTCCAGGGTGAGGTTGGTTGATGCCGTGACCCCCTTGAACTCAAACGCCAGCGCCCGGCGCGGAGCGCCGGAAAGCCGCACAATGTCGAGAGCCTGCGTCACGCTCTTATTCTGAAGGCGAACGTCAAATACCCGCTTACCCGGCGCAATGTCCCGTAATTCGGCGAAGTGAAGGCGCACGGTGTAAGGACGCGCCGGACTGGCCGCCGTCTGACGAAAGTTTATCGGGACAAAACTCCAAGCCGGACGCTCCGTAAGGCGACCACGCCGGCTGAAATCAATGAGCAGGCCCGCCTGCAGCGCCTGGGGCGCAGCCCCTGCGGGCAGGTCGCCCCGGCTCAAGCCCGCTTGTTCAAGCGTATACCATGGGATCGCCAATTCGCCAATGAAAGCCGCTTCGTCCGTCTTGACCGCGCCACGCCATTCGCCATCCCACTGGTTATCTTCGTCCATCTGGTTTGCGGCGCGACCGGGCTTAGCTGACGCAGTCAACCAAGCAAGTGTCCAGGGCGCGCTGGGCGCCTCGGCCAGGCGCAGACGCTGGAGCGCCTGCGGATGAAAGATCGCATGACCTTCCGGATGCCAGGCCATGCGGAACCAGTCGCTTGCCTTAGGACTCTCGGAGTCGGCATCGTTTACCATGATCTGCAGGGTAACCTCGCTTCCGGGCTCAGGCGTGATGCTTAAGTTAGACCAGGGCAGAAGTATTTCCACATCATAACCCTCAGTGGTCCGCGCCCCGGCCACCTCGGCGGTCAGTGCCGTGCGAAAATCAGGGCGCCGGTCCCAGAAGAAAGTGCGGGCCTTGGGCTGCAGGCCGTCGGCGCCCGGACCAACACAGAGTTGAAAACGATTGGGGGAATTCCTGCTCTCGGCCATGAAAAGCTCGATGGAGTCCTTGCTCCACATGGCCGGCTGGGACGGGTATTCCACCACGACATCATCGCGAACACTGGCAAATATGAGCACTCCGCGCTCATCCCAGCCGAGACGGAACGAGGGCGCGAAATTGGTGCCGGCGCGCGTGGCGCCGGAAGCTTCCACGAGACCCTCTACCCGGAAGCCGTTTGTGCCCCAGTCCTCTGAATGCGCGTCAATCCTGATGTCCTTGAGGTGCGGAATATTAAGGGGCGGAAACTGCTCAGCGTGATTGCCCAGCGCGTCGTAGCGCGCGCCGGACGCGGAAACTCCCAAATGTACGGCCTTGACGCGGTTTTTGTCGCTGAAGGTCACCTCGCACGACTCGCCCTCCCACACGGGCGCGTCCTTGCCGACGACGGCCGGCTTCGACGCCACCGTTGACCCCCGGCGGTCAACCTCGACTGCTCGGCGGTAAGCCAGGTACAGGTTAGTGGCGTCATGCCGCAGGAATACGATTGAGCGCTCCTCGCCCCTCACTGGCAGTGACAATTGACCATCCCAGCAAGCATCGTCAAGCACTCCGTCAATCACCGGCGCCTTTTCCGCTGCCAGGCTGACAATATCGCCAACCCGTTCCAACGAGAGTGAAAGCCGGCGCAGCCCGACAATGCCGCTGGCATAGATCCAGGGACGGCTCGTTCCCGTGATGGGCGTCCGGTTAGCGTTGATCCGGTCAGGGCCTAACCCATTCATTACCTCAATGGTGTAGTCAAGTTTTAAACCGGTCTGGGGCCGGGGCAGGCCTAACCAGAGCAGGCCATCCTCGTCGCGCCGGTCGCCGGGCGCGCCCAGGTTGAGCGCCAGTTGACGAGTAATGCCATGGACTCCTTCGCTATGGAAAATGGCCCAGTCCTCGTTACTGCGGCGCCGGGCCGGCGCCAGGGCGAATGACGAGCGGAAGTTATACGAGCAAACGCAGGCGCCGGCGCCATCGTTGGCGATCAAGAGGCCCAGGGCGGGCATCATGTTCAGCGCGCAAGCCGGGCGCACCCCCGAGAAGTTGCGCAGGCCACTGTCGTCTTCCAGATCATAGATGCCATAAGTTGCTGACCGGAAAAAGTGCATCGTGGCCGATGAGATGATCCCGCCGCACCCATGCGTTCGCAGATAGGTCTGGATAACGTTCAGGCCCGTTAACGGATCCGGGCGAAACTCTCCGACCGCCGCCACCGGCACGGGCACTTGCGCCAGCGCATGGGGCGCCAGCGCCTCCCACGGCCGAACCTCGCCCTCGGCTTTGTCCCAGCCTTTTGTTTCCTTGCGATAAGTTGCCTTGGGCCGGCCGGTCTGAGCATCGAGGGCCAGGCACGCTTCCCGGAAATGCACATAAACCGTCTCGTCATCAGCCGCAACCACGCCAACTTTCCACGCGAGCCCGGGAATGGCGCGCGACCAGAGCTTGCTTCCGTTGTAAGCGTCCACGGCGACGAGTTCGTCCTGGCCGACAATAAAATACCGTCCGTTAGCAACAATGGGCGGAACGGAAATGTGCTGACTGAAGGGCAGCGCGGGACCGGGCGCGCCGAACCAGACAAGTTCAAGCGGCCACTTGAGCCGCTGATCGCTGGCCACCGGCGCGTTCCAGTCGAAGGCGCCGGGGAGCTTGCCGCGCACGACGCGGGCGACCTCGCCGCTCACCCCCGTTTCAAGGAATTCGCCGCTCGGCAGTTTGGCGGCGGCCATCAGCGTCTGGGCCTCGGTACCGGACAGGCCCGGAAAACAAAGTACTCCGCCGCAGGGCCGCAGCACGCGGTAAAGTTCAGCGCCGGAAAGGTCAGCCACGGGCGAGGCTATAACGACAAGATTAGCGTAGAAATCGGGATGGGGTAGGGCGTTGGTTCGTTCGAGATGCTGGACCGAAATACGCGAGCCGTATAAAACCGTTTGATTGAGGAAGTGTTCGCGCATTGCCGAAACGCGTGCCGGGGACGGCTCGAGTACGATCACGTGGAGCCTGGTATGTTTCAGAAGCAACTCCGCCAGCGGCTGGTTCGAAGCGCCGACAATGAGGGCATAGCCTTCGGTGAAGCGCGCTAAATCAATCCCCTTGAAGGCCGGCAGCAGCTCATCGTGCGCCGGCAAGTCGGTTATACTCAAGAGTTTCGGCTGCGCGGCGGGGGATGACAAGGCAGCCGCGGCGCCGCCGGGCGCAAAGCAAACGGTCGTGCCCAAGTGGGTAGCCACCACCAAGCGCCCGCCAGCGATGGC
>JACPGN010000030.1 GCA_016182435.1 Lentisphaerota bacterium
AGGCGGCGATAATCATGGCCAGCGCCATACCGCCGCCCGGAAGCGGTTTCACGTTCGATGATGCGGTCAAGATCCGTGTTCCGGTCCTGCTCCTCGTTGCCGAGAACGATACCGGCTCGCGGAAGACGATGGGCCAGAACACCGTTGAGGGCATGCGGCGTATGTCGGCCGCGCTGACAGAGGCGGGCAACACGCCAAAGTTGATTGTCTACCCGCCCTACAGGGACGATGGACACGAGCTGTTCTTCAAGATCGGCGCCTACTGGACAGACGTCATTGAGTTCCTGAAGAAGCACCTGTGACGCTTTCCAGCGACGCCTGACATCTCTTTTAACACCCTGATAATTACAGCGATCAAATTGACCGATTAAAGCCTCAAGATCAACTTATCAAGCCAACCCGTTGACTGGGACTTTTCTTTTGCAGCCCGGCGTGGTAGTTTTGTTCCTGGATGGCGCAGAAATCGGGAGGAAGGAGAATATGAGTACGCTAGCAGAAGTTACGAACGAGGCCCTCGCCCTATCTATTGATGAGCGCGTGGTCTTGGCGCAACGTGTATGGGACAGCGTGGAGCACTTCACCAGCCGTGAAGTTGAAAAGGCCTGGATGGATGAGGCCGACCTGAGATGGCGGGAAATCGAGGCAGGCAAAGTCCAGTGTCTGGCGGCGGAGGACGTGATGAAGCGCGCTCGAGAAAGCTTGAAGCGATGATTCTCGACTACCACCCGAAGGCATCGGGCGAGCTGATCGAAGCGGCGCGTTTCTACGAGGGAAGGGAAACCGGTCTGGGATACCGCTTCCTGGATGCTGTCGAAGATTCGCTTGCAAAGCTGATGGTCGGACCGCGCCTCGCACCATCAGATGAACGAGGACGGAGAAGGTTTCTTATCCACGGATTCCCGTATCTAATCATCTACCGCATCGAAGGCGCCTTCTTGCATGTGCTGGCCGTTGCTCACACGAGCCGGAAGCCCGGCTACTGGATGGCAAGGGATGCCACAACTCACTAGAACAAGGGTGTCGAACAATGGAAATGGAGAAACTTTTTGTGATCAAGGGACATCATTTACTTCGCCATGGAATGCGCCAGCGCCCGCAGAACGGCCGCCGGCGCGATGGCGGCCAACGCTTCCTCGGTCGGCGCCCGGCCCTGTAGAATAACAGCGTTCGCGCCCCGCGGGCCCCACATAGCAGCCTCCGTAGGACCAAAGAGCGCCACGACCGGAATCCCCAATGCGGCGGCCAGGTGCGTGATCCCGGAATCGTTGCCGACATAGCCGGAGCTGACCGCCAGAACCGAGGCCACCTCTTTTAAAGACCGGTTAATCAACATGGGGTAAGTCGGCGCCAGAGGCGCCAAGGCCCTTGCTGCCTGCGCATCGGCTTCACCCAGAATGAAGATCGGCTGAACAGAAAAGGCGCGCCGCACCTGATCGGCCAGGCTGACAAACTTTTCGATTGGCCAGTTTTTTTGGGGACTGCCGCTGCCCGGATGCAGACTGATAACGTTATCCCCCGCTCCTTGCCGTTTAAGCCAATGCCGGGCTTGCTTCCGCAGCGTTTCCGGCCAGGGCAAGAGCGGCGCCGCCGCGCCGGCCGGCGCTATGCCCAAGGCGATGACCGGCCGCAGGAAATGATCCGTGGCATGGCCTGAGGTCACCACGGGCGAGCAGGCCAATACCTGTTTTGCGCCGGCCGCGCGCAGATTGGCCTGAACAATACCATCGGTATCGCTGAGGTAGGAAATGATGAGGTCAAAGGAAGCAATATCGTTCCGCTCGCGCTCCGGCCATACGCGGTTGGGAACGAACCATTCCGCCATGCCGGCAGAATCCAGTGGCCGGACGCGGTTAATCAAGCCGGCAATGACCGCCAGTTCGGCTATGCCCTGGTGAGCGATCAACTCGATTGTGGCCGAAGGCCACCTATGGCGCAGGGCGCAAATGGCCGGCAGCGTCAGGATGAAATCGCCCAGCGCGCCGCCGCGCAGGATCAGGATGCGGCCTAATTCCATTTTTTCATCCGAATGGCGCGACTCATACGCAGCGGTCTATTCCGATTCAGCCGGTGTAACCGCGGAGGAATGTTCCACGGCGCCGCCCGCGAGTTTTACTTGCTGCAGTTGACGTGAAAGTTTCTGCACGATGTCGGGGCGCTCGCCGTAGAGGTTCTTTTGCTCGGCAACGTCAGCGCGGAGGTCAAAGAGTTCGCCCGGCCAATCGTGCGGGGCGTAGCCTCGTTCTTTCTTGAACCACTCGGGCTCGCCGTGCTCGTCGTTGTCGTCGCCGCTGGGCGCATCAATGAACACCCAATGGGCCTTGCGGATGGCGAATCTTCCCGAATAGCTGTGGTGCACCACGCAATCCCGCACGACCGCGATCGTATCGCCCTGTAACAGGGGCAGAATGCTGACGCTGTCTTCGGCCTCGCCATCCCGTAACTTGACGCCCGTCAACTGGGCGCAAGTTGCGATCAGGTCACCCAGACTGACGAGTTGGTTGCAGACCGCGCCGGCGGGCGTGACGCCCGGCCAGCGGGCGATGAACGGCACCCGGTGGCCGCCTTCCCAGGTGTCGCGCTTTACTCCGCGCAAGTGGCCCATGCTGTAGTGGCCGAAGCGGCGAATAATCTCGTAGGCGCCTCCGTCCGCCGCCGGGATACATTCCGGACCGTTGTCGCTGGTAAATATCAGCAGGGTATCGCCGGCAATGCCCTTGCGCTCCAAGGCTTCCATGACCTGGCCGACGACCCAATCCACCTCGCACACGAAGTCGCCATATAGCCCGGCGCTGCTGCGGCCGACAAACTCCTTGTTGGGCACAATGGGGGTATGCGGCGAAGTGAGCGCGAAGTACAGGAAGAAGGGTTCCGGGCCCGATTCCTCTATGAACTTGACTGTCCGGCGGACGAATTCGGGGATCATTTCCTCAAGTATCCAGCCGGGTTTCATCCGTCCAGGCAGGCCGAACATTTCGTCGGGTTTCTCTACGGTCGGAAGATCCGTTAAACGATCCTGCTGGAACCATGTGTAAGGCGGGAAGTTGGGCACATCTACGCCAAAGTAAGTGTCGAAGCCGCAAGCAACCGGTCCGCCCCGCATGGGTTTGCGGTAGTCAATGTTCGCTTCCAGCGCATGGCGTTGGGCAACATCAAGAACGCCGATCTCAGTCCCCTTGTGCGCCGGCGCACCATCATGAGTGGCCCATTCCCAGCCCAGGTGCCATTTACCGATACAAGCCGTTCGATATCCGCGCTGTTGAAGCAGCCGGGCGACAGTCAGGCGGTCGGGCTCGATCAGCGGAGGGTCCCAGGGCCACAGCACGGATCGCTTGAGCGGCGTTCGCCAACAGTAGCGGCCGGTCAGAATGGAGTAGCGACTCGGCGTGCATACGCTGGAGGGCGCATGGGCATCGGTGAAGCGCATTCCCTGCGACGCAAGACGATCGAGATGGGGCGTCGGGATGTTGGAGGCCGGGTTATTGCAGCGCATATCTCCATAGCCCATGTCATCCGCGAGGATATAGATGATATTGGGCCTGTTCCGGGTCATGGCTTCCTTCTCCTCAGCCTAAAACGGGCTCTGCCCGCAACCCAAATTAAATCAGGCCTTTGGCAACTAAAAACCCTTAGGCCTTGCTCAGGGCAGGCTGTAGCCGGCCCCCGCCTTGCGGGGCAAGCTCGGTGCCTGCCACGCTTTAGCGTGGAGGCCGGTCCGGGGTCGGCGACCCAGGCTACAACATTGAATTTCCTGGACTTAAATGTCGCGCTAACGGCGCAGCCGCCGCGCCTGGACTGCCTGGTGTACACCCGGCACGAAGGTTGGCGGGTTCGCCGGGACGGATCATGCCTAAGGCAGACCCGCCTCTGGCGGGAATCACTCCCCGCGACCAGATTCGGAGCTCTTCAGGGATTCCAAGGCCTCAGCGTCCGCCAGATCCTTCGTTCGTCCCGTTGCGCGTTTGTTACGGATGAGATCAGCGCGCGATGGGATGTGAAGGTGGATCCCTTCGATTTCAATCGTGGAAGAACGCGATAGCACATCCTCGAACTGAAGTCCCGATGCTCCGGTGATAATATCGATCCGCCTGGGGGCGACGCCAATCTGGAAAATAGTGTCGTCCTTCTGGAGATCGGCGCTGGTAAGCCCGTGGAGCGGGGCGCCAAATCGGCGCAGTGCGCGCAGCACGGCTGCCGCGTTTTCTGGTGAGGGCATTACCCACACGTCAATGTCCATCGTGGCGCGCGGATAGCCATGGGCCGCCAAAGCATACGCGCCCATCAGGAGGAACTTAACGTCCTCGGCGACTAAGCACTGTAACATCTCTTTGTAGTCTTCGTTCAGCATCGTGCTGCTTGCTTAAAGACGCCACTTCATGGGTCAGTGGCCAGACAAGCGCGAGACGGCTGCTGGGCGAACCACCAACAAAATCGTCTTGCCTCTTGTCCACCAGGCGGCCGGTTCTGGTTAATGCTCTATTCATGTCTAATAAATCCGCCAGGCCAGGAACAACATCAGCGCGCCCAAGAGCGCTACGGAGCAGCCCACGGCGCCGGCAAGGGGTTTCTGGTTAATCCAGCGCTCCGTCCATTGGCGCAATTTGAACGGGCTCCAGACCA
>JACPGN010000153.1 GCA_016182435.1 Lentisphaerota bacterium
GCGCTACCAATGAATTCCTGTTCGGCTGGAAATATAACTATGAAGACACGGGCAACAGCCTGCTGGCCAAAAACCATGAGTATGTGACCGTCACGGACGAGGACGCCAGGGAACACGTGCTCGACCTGCGCGCTAACGATGCGCTCCTAAACCTCCCCGGCCAGGGTGTCCTGGTGGATAGCTACCCGATCCCCGTTACCCCCGGTGGCCGCTACAAGCTCACGGTTACCGCCAAGACCACCGGGGCCGATTGCCGCATACTGGCGGAAGGTTATCGCTGGCGCCCGGGCGTCAAACCGCACGCCAACCCCAGGCTGGCCGAACTGCGCAAATGTTACAAGTTTGCCCAGGTTTTTTTCAACCCGGAAAAAGCCGGTACTATGGGCGGAATCAATCCCTCCCAAGGTTGGGTAACGGCCGCGCAGACGTTTCCCGAAGAACACATGTCCAAGCTGGCCCAGGAGACGTTCAGCCGGGTCCAGTTCCTGGTGGTTCATATTATCGCCATTGGCGGCTCTTGCCCGCCCGATGGCTGGGTGCATCTCTACGTAGACGACGTGAAACTGGAACGAATCAATTGAGATGGCACGGCGATGGTGGCCCATCGCCCTCCATGAAATCGATGACGGGATGATGGAGGGCGGGCGGCCTCGACCGCCGATGGTCTACCTGCACAGCCTGTGCGGCCGCTGAGATAGATGAACGAGTTTGAGTAGTTAGGAAAAAACGGGGGGATTTCCATGGCGCCGGCCGTCCTACAGCATGAATTAACGCGCATCGGGCGCATTCTGAACCGCTTTCAGGCGGAGATTCGCGCGGTGCTGCTCGTGGCCGCAGCCCTGGCGGGAGTGTGGCTGCTGACCCTTTCCGACCTGTTCTTGCGCTACCAGCGCCCCGGCCGCCTGACGGCCTGGCTGCTGCTGATCGTTGGGGGCGCCGCCGGAATGTCATTTGTGATCGCTGCCTTGCGGGCCCGGCGCACGCCGCAAGGCGTAGCGGCCCGGCTCGAGCAGGCGTTTCCCCTGCTGGACAATCACCTCATCAATACGCTCCAATTTTCCCAGCGCGCCAACGCCGACCTGATGGAACAGCAATACCTGGAACGTCAGGCCCCCGACTGGTCAATCATCAATATAAAGACCCTGCGGGACCGCAAAAACCGCTGGCGCGCTTATATCATGCTGCTCCTGGCTGGTCTGATATTTATCGCCACCGGCGCCTGGGTCGGCGGCGCCTGGAATAACGCCCTCGCGCGAATAATCAACCCGTTTTCACCGCGCGCGCCGACTACGCTGGCCATTATCCACGGTGTTACCCCGGGCCACAGCGCCGTGCTTAAGGGCAGCGCGCTGACCCTCGAATGCCAGGTAATGGGTAAACCAGGCCAACTCGTCTCGCTCGACCTCTGGCCGGATGACGATAGGCGCAGTGCAATAAAATTGGGACGATTGACCGGTAACGGCCAGGAGACCTATAGCTACCAGATCGCCAAAATCGCTACCGGCTATAAATATCGTTTCCGCGCCGGGGATGCGGTCTCAGAACGATTTGCCATCCAGTCGCTGCCTCCGCTGGCGTTTACCCGCTTGGACGTTGCCGTAACGCCTCCGGAAAGAAGCGGCTTGGATGTCCGCCGCTTTGACGGCCTCACGGAAACATTCTCCATCCCCGAGGATTCAATCCTGGGCCTGAACCTCCAGTGCAACCGGGAGCTTGCCTCCGCCACGCTGGAAACTACCAATTCCGTGGAGCTTAAGTCGTCCGATCGCGGCCAATCCTGGAACGGTCAAATCGTGTTAACCTCAACCCGAGCGCTGGTTATTAAAGCCCGCGACGCGCATGCCACCACTGCCGAAACTACGCTGAAAATCACGGTCATTCCCGATGCGCCCCCCGTGATTCACGTCATCGCGCCAGCAGGTCGCACACGGCTGGCTACCGGCGCTTCGCCGCGCATCCAGTGGGAAGTAAGCGACGATTTCGGGCTCAGCGCCGTGCGCCTGGAATCGAGCGCCGAGCAGGCCGTAAGCGTTGGCCCGGAGGTTGCGCCCGGCGCGCTCGTTCAATCCTGGACGCTGGCTGGCGCGCTGGCCTTTAATACCAACTGGAGCGGTGAAGGATTCCCCTTGCGCATGGATAAACCGCTGGTGTTCCGCATTGTGGCTTTAGACAATCGCGCCCGCGGCCAGCCCAACCGGACAGTTTCCGCGCCCATTGTATTCGAATGGGCAACTTCCAAGGACTTAGCCTCGCAAAACAAAGCGGCGGCTGACAAGCTGGCCGAGACTTTCAAGAGCCTGGTGGAACGCCAACGGGAAAACCTGGAAAAGACAACCGCTCTCGAAGCCCGGCCGCTAACGGCCAAGCCGGCTGATTGGCACACGACGGCGCAGGCACAGCAGCTTATCCGGCAAATTACCGGGCAATTGCTTGCCGACCCAAAGAAACCGCTGAGCACGCTGGCCGAGCCGATCCGCACCTTGTACCAGGGCGCCATGCTGGAAGTCATTGACGTTCTGGAGCGCATTGCCCCCGCGCAAGCATCTCAAAAAACCACACTCGCCCGGCAGGCGATTCTGCTGGAGACACGAATCTTACGCGTGCTGACCAGCACGGAAACCGGCCTTGATGCCGTTAAGCGCAACCAGGAAATAACCAGCTTGCTGGGTCAGTTGGATGCCCTGGTCAAAGGCCAGGAGACCGTGCTTGCTCAGACCAAGGTTGCTACTACCAACGCCGCGGTCCTCAACCCGGCCCTGGTGGACAGGCAGGATCGTCTGGCCGGCACCCTGACGGAATTCGCGCAGACCTGTCGGAAGGAAGCCACCACGCTCTCGGCCAGCGACCTGGCCTTCAG
Organism: Lentisphaerota bacterium; assembly: GCA_016182435.1. Next base: position 2,858 of record JACPGN010000153.1, read on the forward strand.
CACGATGCTGGTCAAGATTGCCGACGGCTGCGAAAGCAACAAGCTTTCGGCCCTGCTGCTGAAAGCCGCCGAGAGCCTGCAGAACAAGCAGCCCGCTAAGGCAATCCCGCCGCAGAGCGAGACTCTGGCGGCGCTTACTTCTTTCCAGAAACTACTCAATAGCTGGCGCATCCAGGATGCCACCCAAACGATGACCGATCTGCGCGCGGCGCTGCAGGCGGCCAGCAAGAAAATGGACAAACTGATTGACCTGGAATCCAAGAGCTTAGACGGCATTCGCGAGACCATGCGTCAGAAAGACGCGTCCGGCAAGGCGTATGACGAGTTCGAAGAAGAATATCAAGAACTGCACGAACAGACAAAAGACGCCCTCTTGCAGATCGCCACGGACCTGCAAGTCTTCCCCGAGTTGCCGGTGGGCAACGACCTGGTGGAAGACGTCTTCCAGATCTTTGAAGAGGTCAAGCAGGTACCGGGCAGCGAGAAAGCGCCCATCGCGGAAGTCGGCCTGCAGAAGGAGGATTTCATCCTGGACTACATTGATTCCCTGAAGGACACCAAGAAGCGGATTGACGACACCGAAGTCTGGCTGCCGGCCACTCCCGACGACGCCAGGCGGCTGACCGAAAGTTTCGACCAGGCGGAAATGCCGGAAATCCCCATAATTCCCATGGCCAGCGAGGCTGAAGACATTATCGGCGATCTGCTCAAGCAAGAGGAAGAACTGGAACAACAGGCGCATGATTCCGCCGGCAATCAGGGCGTGCCGGATCTGAGTATGGGCTGGGACATCAAGGAAGGCGAATGGACAAGTTATGCCGCCAAGGGCAAATCGGGCAACGAAGCCCCGGACCACAAGGAACAGGATGGCCGCTCCATCGTCGGCCGGCAAGGCATGGCCGATGGCGAAACGACGGCCGGCTCCGGCAAGATCAGCGAAGGCGACGAGAATATTGAGAAGCGCATGACCCAGGACGCCTCGCAATCGGGCCAGGTGCAGGAGGAAGGCCACAGCAAAGCAAAGGCCACCGGCGGTGGCAAAGGCTCGGGCTACGGCGATGAGCTGGGCATGAGCGGTTCGGGTCCCCGTCGGGATTCCAAGGTCAAGCAAGGCTCGGAACAGGGCTTGCAGGCCATGTTGAAGCGCAACGCCCAAGCGCTCTATGCCCGTTCCGAACTCTCCCACGTGCGCACCGGCTCGCTGGATGAAGCCATCCGCTGGATGCAGCAAGCCGAAGACGCCATGGCCAAGGGCTATCCCATCCAGCAGGTGCGCGAGTTCCAGCGGCGAGCCGTGACCGCCCTGAAAAAGTCGCGGACGGAATTGGGCGGCGCGGTCATGGATTCGGCCGAGGCGCTCACTTTGGCGGCCCCGCCGATTGACGACCAGCTCGCCGGCGTCCGCGATGAAGCGCCGGCCAGTTACCGGGAATTAGTTGCGGAATATTTCAAATCCTTGAGCGTTGCGCCGTGACCCGCGGGATAAGTTCCATGAAGATAAACGTTAACGTAGTGTTCCTGACGCATCTTTACATTCGTTGTGATGCCGTCATTCCCGCGGAAGCGGGAATCCAGGATGCAATGATACGGAATCAGGACTGGATTCCGGGTCAAGCCCGGAATGACAATCAATGAAGTTATTTATGGGACGCTACAGTAAGCTCTGGATCGGCGTATTGATCCTACTCTCCGGCGCTCCCCTGCGGGCGCAAGACTCCTGGCACATACCCCTCGCCGAGGCGCGCTTCGCGGTTGAGCTTGTATCCCGCCCGACAGTTCCAGTGGCCGGCATCGTGGCCATTCTGCCAGATGGGGGCATTCTGCCCAAAGGCAAACTCAAGGCGGAAGTAGTGGATGAGGCCGGCAATCCGCTGAAGGCCAACCTGCTGTGGCATAATCCCAATCAAGGCTTAGCGCTGGTGTTTGAGGATAGCCCCGGTAAGCAAGCCTGGATTTACATTTCACCGGCCACGGACTACCCGAAAGCCACTGCCCCCTTACGCCCCAGCCTGATGCTCTTCGTGCGTAACGGCGGCAACCCAGGCCTGGAACAGGCGCATGCCTTGACCGGCGCATTGCCCGTCGGCCCGGACATCTATTTTACCCTCGTTGATAACATTGCCCATACCTACTCCCCCGCCGGCCGGGACGAGCAAACCTCATCGTTTTACACCGGCTCTTTCCGCGTTAATAAAGCCGGGAAAACTTTTTTTTATACCATCTCCAAGGATGGCTCGGAATTTTCCATTGATGGCAAACTGGTCTATAGTTGGCCGGGCCTGCACGGCCGCGCCGGCAGTGAGCGCGGCGAAAAAGGAGCTTGGCTTGACCTCGGCGCCGGCATCCATCAGATCGAGTATTTTCACTTCAGTCAGGCTTACCTCGGCCGGGAATGCCAGTTAGGCTGGCAAGAGGCCGGAGAGAGTAATCCGCGCAACCCAAAGCACCCTGAGCTTCCCAACCTGGACGTTACTCGGCCAATGCGTAAGTTTGACTTCGTTCATTCCGGCCGAGCCCGGCTCACGGCGGGGACCTCCAAGCAAGGGCCCCTGGCAATTGCCAACAGCCAGTGGCGCTCCGTCCTCCAGCTAGGGCAGAATCCCATTTGCCTCTTCCAGTTGACCGCCTTTGGCCATGAGCGTTTGCCAACCAATACGCTATTCGAATGGGATTTTGGCCTCGGGCGCAAGGCGTCCGGCGCGCAGGTCGAGTGGCTTTTCAGCGGCCTGGGCGACCAGCAGGTTAGTCTGACGGTGGCCACGGGCACAGACAAATCAACCTGTTCCAAAAAGTTCTTCCCCAAATCGTCGAGCCCGCACGAACCGCTGCAGCTTTCCATCAACAACGCGGAACACCGGCGCAGAGTTCGGGACTTATACCAGGTCATGTGCCGCGCCACACCCGCGCTCAAGCGGCCTGGCGAGTTGTGGGATGCAACCCTCTGGGAAGGCTTCCTGGCTGTTCTGGATTTGCCGGCCGAATATACCCTCTTGAGCGAATTGTTCGAGCGTTCGCGTCAGGATATCTTAAGCCTGAACGACAAACAGCGCTGGCTGCTGGAGAGCGTTTTTTTCGACGCGCTGCGCCAGGCCGACCCGAACTTAACGACCACATGGCTGGAGCGCTTGGAGAAAGAAGAAAAGGACCCGGCGCGCCGCGGGCAATGGAAAGCCCGCCGGGTGGAATTCTATATTTTCGAGTCTAATAATTTAGACCAGGCGCGCTCAGCCGCCAATGAATTTGCCGGCGCGGCGGCCGCCTTGCAGCAGACGGAATTGGCCTTGATCCGTCTGGGCGACGTCGAATTGTATAGCGGTCACCAGGATGCAGCTCAGCGTTATTATGCCCAGGCTCAAGAATCGCGCCGGCAGCCGGCCAAACCGGAAGCGCCGGCGGCCACGGTTAAGCCGAATAACAAGCCGACGGCCGGAACACCCCCAACCCCGCCTGCTCCGGCGGAGCCTGGCGTTGACACCTGGAAAGCCACGGCGGTGCGGGAATCGTCCTTTTATGCAACGGCGCGTAGTTTGATTAGCCAGCAGGCCTATTTCGAAGCGCGCCGATTGCTGGACCAGTGGGAACTGGAATTACCGCTCAACAAGCTCTCCGGCGATTTTCCGTTAGCCGAAGCGCAATATTACATGGCGCTCAAGGAGTTCAAGCGGGCTCAGAAAATTCTGGCGACCTACCGGCAAGCCGTGGACCTGAGCAATAACCTGCCCTCTGCCATGAAAATGGAGTTGTATTGCCTGGGCAGGCTGGATCGTGACAAAGAGGCGCGGGAACTGGCGGGACTGATTATCAAGCGCCTGCCGAACCATCCGCTGGCCAAAGAGGTTCACGAACTACTGGCTTCCGCGCCGAGCGAAGGCAAACTCACCGTGGACCTGGAAGACCGGCCAGTGGATTGGACGTCCTCCGAAAAGGTGGATGCCGCTAAGCTGGGTGATCTGTTTAAATCCGAATAAGGAGGGAATGCGGCGACGGAGCCCGTCGCCCTCCAGCGGAATGGGTCATGGAGGGCGGTCGGCCTCGACCGCCGTGGGAATGCGGCGGACCTCCGTGTCCGCCGCGCAGCGAAACGGACCAGGCATTTGCTGATTTTTAAAAACCAGGAACAGGCTATGAAGGTAATTTGCCATCTATTGCTCTGGCTGCTGCTGATTACGGCGCTTATGCTCCGGGCCGACGCGCCAGAGCGTAGCGCCCCCGCGCCGCGCTCTGGCGGAGCAGGAAGCTCTGCGGCGAAACCTGGCAAGGTCACGGGCACGGTGCAATCCACGCGGCTCTATACGCCGAGCGATCCTACCGCAACCGGCGGACTCCATGCGCGGCTATTGGATGCAAAGGAGCCTGTTCAGCAAGCGTTTGCGATTGACAACGGCAACCCAAAACTGGTTTACCAAGGCGCCGTTAGCGAGCCAGTGCCTTCGGCAGGCAAGAATGGCCAGGAAATCCGATTTTCCGGACTGCCTGTAGCCATCTACGACTTGGTCTTCGTTGCGCCCGACCGCTTTTATGAGGGGTGCTCATTAGCGCGCGAGGCCGATACTCTCTCCAATAAGGACCGTGAGGCCATCAGCGCAACAATAAATAAATCCACGCCTTTTTTCGACACCAAGAAAATTCACCGCCAGGAAGGCCTGACCGGCCGCAGCGGCAAGGCGCGCTGTATTCTGCAGGAGGTCCGCACGCATTCGGTGACCCTGCAATCCGGCGAAGTCCGCGCTGATATCCAGGTGCGCAGCATCAAGCTGGCGTTCCTGGAAGACATTGGTGCGGTGGCCGGTTGGCAACTGGTGCACACCAGGGAGATTGTGCGCACGGAAGTTGGGCCTGAAGATGTCAAGGGCCTCCTGCCCCACACCTATTTGCCCGGCCTGGGCGGCATCCGGGTCGTGGATACGGAGAAGGACTTGGGCGAATTGAAACTTTCGGCCACTCCGGGCAAATGAATCAACTTGCAATGAGTGACCCCGCTAGTCCCCAAAGGATTGATCGTGACTGATCGAGAGCGGTATTTGGAAACCCTTCTATTCGGAGCGCCCGACAGAATTCCCTTCCAACCCGGCGGCCCCAGAGAATCCACTTTGCGGCGATGGGAAAGCGAGGGCCTCCCCCAAGGCGCGGATTGGGAGAGCGTTTTCCGTCGAGAGATAGGCATCGCGCCGGGAACTACGCAACCGCCATGTCAGCCCGGCGTTAATTTCCGGATGATTCCCACCTTCGAGGAGAAGGTGCTGGAACACAAGGGCGGCCACTATATCGTCCAGGACTGGATGGGTAACATTACGGAGATATCGGATGAGTACGATTACACGTACATTCGTTCGGCGAAGGATTTCGTTACCATAAGTTTCCGGTGCAGTCGCGCGAGGATTTTGAGAAAATGAAAAGCCGTTATCAACCCGACGCGCCCGAGAGGTATCCGTGGGATTTTGAGGAGCGGGTCAAGAGAATGAGCGAACGGGATTACGCGACCGGCCTGGGGTTCAGCGGTCCATTCTGGCAGCTCCGGGAATGGTGCGGGTTCGAGCCGTTGTGCCTGCTTTTCATTGAGGATCCGGAGTTTGTGCGTGACATGGTTGAATTCTGGACGGAGTTCGTTTCGCGGACAATGGCGCGCGCGCTGGCTGCCGGGGTGCTGGATTATATTCATATCAGCGAGGACATGGCTTACAAGGAAAAGAGCATGATCAGCCCCGCCATGGCAGCCGAGTTTCTTGTGCCGGCCTGGACGAGATGGGTTGTCGAAGCCAAGCACTTCGGGGTGGCAATCCTTGATATGGACTCCGACGGTAATATCGCCGAGCTTATTCCGCTGTGGATCGAGGCGGGGATCAACGTGTGCGATCCCGTCGAGGTTGCTGCCGGGAACGATATCAATGAATATCGCCGGATATTCGGCCGTAAAATGGCGTATCGCCAGGGGGTTGATAAGCGCTGTATGGCTCGCGGCGGCAGGAGCATTGAAGACGAACTCGCGCGCATTGCGCCGGTAGTGAAGGACGGGGGCTATATCCCGGGCTGCGATCATGGAATTCCGCCCGATATCTCCTGGCCTAATATGATTCATTACGGCAAACTGCTGGCCGAATTGACCGGTTGGCGGTAGGACCCTAATGCTCGCCTAACCAAAGACGCTAAGGAGTAAAAGCAATGACAATCCACAACCTGAATAAGAGCTGTATAATTAGCGGCTTCCCATTTCAGTGTTGGCAAGGTAACCTGCTGAGAGACCAAAGCCATCATAATGGAATTGCTGGCGTTAGCGGACAATTGAAATCAAACCTGCAAAGGAGAAAAAAAAGACCATGGCTAAACTTATGATTACCGGCGGCGGACGCAACGGTGAAACTTTTCCGCTGGAAAGCGACGACCTTGTGCTCGGGCGCCACGCCGACTGCGATCTGATTCTGGACGATACCCGCGCTTCCTCCCACCATGCCCGGCTTTACCGGGAGGAGAACGAATGGATGCTGAGCGATCTCAAGAGCACTAACGGAACGGTGGTCAACCAGCAG
>JACPGN010000168.1 GCA_016182435.1 Lentisphaerota bacterium
TCGGGTCAACGCCGCCCGGCGGAGAAAGATAGACCTTGCCGGCGGAGGCATCAAAGTGCCATTCGTTTTCGTGGTCCAATTCCCCTAGGATGCCGTCCATGTAATAACCCCATCCCGGACTGATGTTGGCACCGCCCGTGTCGGTCAGGTCGGATGAGAGCGTAACGCTTCCCGTGGAGGTAGAGGATACCACCGCGCGCATCTCGAACAGCCAACTGTATGAACGGATGCGCACGGTAGCGCCCACCCAGTAATTGTCCGGTCGGCCTAAGGCGCCAAGCGCGGCGTCATAAAACGTCTGCTTACTGCTCCCGGAATCAACCTTCAGCCAGCCCAGGTCCGGCGCATCCACGTTCGGGTAGCGCGCGATGCGCATGAGTTCGCCATTGACAAACAGATGATGGAGCGAGTTCGTATTATCGGCCACATAACAGTTGTGCGCCGCGTCCCAGGTCCAGTTGGTAATGACCACGCTGCCCTTGATGACAGGCAGGTCGCCCGTTCCGTAGGCGCCGTAGGTGATGGATGTGCCGTTGGCCGTGATCTCGCCGCGAAACGTGTCGCCGCGCTTGAAAAGAAACGCATGACCGTCGCCGCCTTGCGTGTTCACCCGGTTAATGGTCTGCCAGGCCGTTGTTGCGTTCAGGCCGTCGGCGGCGTCGTTACCGGCATTGGCAATGTAGTAAGTGCCGGCCTGCAGCTCGCCGGAAAGCAGGAGCAAGGCGAGCGCCAGCAACCCACCGATTTTTTGTCCGTCCATAACGCAAACGCTCCAACCATTTTTTCAGCATCGTCTGGTAAAAGCGGTCGGCAAATTAGGCAATTCAACTTGACTCGCAGGCCGGTTGAACTTAATATCGCAAGAAACATGAAAAAAAACGCTTCAGAAATTCAGGATATTCTATCAACTTCGGATTTATTGTCCAGGGCCTTGAAACTGGCCGGGTTGGTCACGCGTGTCTTCCGTGAGGCAGGTTGGGAGCTCGTGGTTGTGGGCGGGTCGGCCGTGGAATTTTATACCGAAGGCGCTTATATGTCCGGCGACATTGACATGTGTCGGCGCAATCTTAACCCCATTCCATTGCGAACGGCGCAAGACCTGATCGGCCGCCTGGGCGGAACGGGCGGCCCGCGCAGTTGGAAAGTGGCCGGATTGTATGTTGATCTCCTCGGATTACTGGAAAACGAGGCTTGCACCCCATGCCGCACCATTGAAACACCTTGCGGCACGATCAGCATCGCCCCGGCGGAACTAATTCTGGTGGAGCGAATTCTTATGGCTTATTATCCGAGCCCTGACGCTCAAGCCCGCAGCATTGCAAAAAAATTACTGGCCGTATGCCTGCAAAACACCATGCCGGTTGATTGGAAAGAAGTGGAAAGACTGGCGGCTAGTTCCTCTTTTGATATATTGAAGGAGACCAACCAGTTGCGCCGGGAAGTTGCCAATGAACTTAAAAAAAGAGCTTAAAACCGCCTGGACCTGGAAAGAATGGCAGGCCAGCCGTCCGGCGCGCCGGGCAGCCGCACAACGCATTGGCCCGCCTGTTACGCGGCGCAAGACAAGTTCATCGGACCGGCGGCTTCGCGCCGCTTTCGCGGGACAACGCGGCCCGGCCTTTCATACCGCTCAAGGCGCATAGCCGGAAGCGGTCGAGCCGGTTGCGTAGCCGCTGGCGGAAAGCTTGATGAACCATATTCCCGTGGCGATTTCATAGATGATTGGATCGGCTTGGCCATCCCCATCATAATCGGCCGCGCCAACTATATACCCGGAACCGCCAAAATCTGCCAGGGATGCCGGCGCGTAGCCGCTGGCGGACAACATTCCCCGCCACAACCCGCTGGCCGCTGCATACACCGCCGGGTCAACTTTCAGGTCAGCGTCATAATCCCCGGCCACTGCTTCTTCCGCGGCGCTGCCCAAACCAGTCAGGCTCGCCACGGTATAGCCGCTGCCGGACAGCATTGCCAGCCATAGCCCATCGGCTGAACGATAGACGCCGGGATCTGTTTTACGGTCGCCATCATAATCATGCGGGACCGCAACGTAACCTTCACCGCCCAGACTGGCCGAAGCGATTACATAGTCGGCGGCCGACAACATCGCGCGCCAGGCTCCATTGGAAGAGCTATAGACCGCCGGATCAACCTTATTGTCGCCATCGTAATCGCCCGCCGCCGAATCATAATCGCTGCCGCCGAAATCCAAGATGAAATGCACTTGATAGTCGTCCGTTGATAGGCTGAGCAACCAATCGCCACTCGCGGCCTGATACACCCCTGGGTCCGCCAGGCCATCGCCGTCAAAGTCCGCCGCCAAAGCCGCATAGCCGGCGCCGCCAAACAGGAATGAGCTTAATTCATAGGCGCGGGCGGAGAGTCGCAGGTACCATGCGCCGGCTGGAAGCACATACAAGGCCGGATCGGCTAACCCATCGCCATCAAAATCCGCCACAAGCACGGCCACGGTTGACGCCGCGGGCGATGGCGGACTGGTTACCGTGAGCGTAGCCACCGCGCTGGTGGCCGCGCCATAGGCGTTAAGCGCCAGGCAGCGGTAGTCGCCCGCGTCGGCAGTGCTCACCGCGGCAATCGCATAAGTCGCGTTGGTCTGATCGGAGAGATCGCCGCCATCCTTCTGCCACTGGTACAAGAGCGGCGCCGTGCCGCCGGCCGTGATGCTGAAGCTGGCCGCCTGGCCTACGCCGCGGGTCAGAGACTGCGGTTGAACGGTGATCGTTGGCACATCTGCGGGTGTTGCTGCTGCGCGCCAGCCGGTATCAGGGGCGCTGAAGTCACTGGCCCCGAGGGTGTTGGTGGCTTTGACCCAGTAATAATAGATAACACCAGTTGCAGCGCTCGCGTCGGCAAAGGTTGTGGTGGTGGTCTGGGAGATAAAGTCGGCAACGTTAGTGTCGTTAGCCGGGCCGCGCCATAACGAGTAAGCTGTGGCATTCGTGCTGGCCGACCAGGAGATGGCAACCTGGTCAGTGTAAGCGCCGTCGGAGGCCGTAAGGCCGGTCGGCGCCACCAATAATCGCCATCCGCTATCCGGCGCGCTCCACGCGCTCATGTCCAGCTCATTGCTGGCCTGGACCCAATAGTAACGGAGCAGACCGGCATCGGCGGCCGTATGGTCATAAAGGATATTCGTGGTTAGGCCGGCCAGGGCGGCGGTATTAGTGTCATTAGCCGTATTGCTCCACACCCGGTAGAGCAGCGCGCCCGGGACGGACAGCCAGGTCACGCGCACCTTGTCGGCAAACGTGCCGTCGCTGGCCGCCACGCCGGAAGGCGCCGGCGAGGCGCGCCAACCGGAATCCGATGCGCTAAATTGACTGCTTCCGGAATGATTAACTGCCTTCACCCAGTAGTAATAAGTGGTTCCAGGCACAGCGGACGTATCATCATATTGATTGGAAACAGCCGCGGCAATATGAACGGCAGTTATGCTGTTATTGATCGTGCTTCGATAGACGTAGTAGCTGGTCGTATTGGTCGCGACGCTCCACGTGAGGCGAACCTGGTTAGTGAAGGTTCCGTCGCTGGCGGAAACTCCCGTTGGCGCGGGCGGGGGCAACGCTCCGGTGTGCCGGGCGTCATGCAGGAACATCGGCCAGGGACTATCGGCCAGTCCGCCGGCGCCGTAGGATGTTCCAAAAATCGCGAATAGATGATTTTCGGCGGCCACGTAGAGCAGCCCGTTAGTGTCCATCACCGGAGAGGCGCTGATGTCGTAATTCAGCAGCGTCATAAAATTGGTGCTGCCATCCGGATTGAACGCGTAGAAATATCCGCCCCTGGTGCCGATATAGACTGTTCCATCACACCCGATTAACGGCGTAGAATTTATCACGTTCGTGAATTGGATGGACCAGTTGGTGGTTCCGTCCTGGTTGAATGAGTAAAGCGCCCCGTTCGTTGTGCCCGAATATGCGCCGATATAAATATCCCCGTTGGTGCCGATTACCGGCGAGGAACCGTCAATGGTTTTGCCGGTAGTCCAAACGTGGTTGGTTGCGCCATTGGTCGGATTAAAGGCGTAGAGATTCCCCGAGTAACGCGCCACGTAAATCACGCCGTTGGCGTCAATCGCCGCCGAGGATCGAACAGCGGAAGGCAGCTTGGCGACCCAGTTGGTTGTTCCGTTCGGGTTGAAACTGTAAAAATTGGTTGCATCACAGCCGATGTAAATCGTCCCGTTGGTTCCGATGGCCGGCGAGACACCGCGCGCGGCGTCAGGCAGGTTGATGGTCCAGTTGGTTGTTCCGTTCGGGTTGAAACTCAGGAAGCGAAACCCGATGGAGCCAATGTAGATGCGTCCGTCAAAGCTCAGCGCCGGGGAACCGGTGATATCGCCAAAGGTGGTTCCCGAAATCCAGTTGGTGCCGCCGTTTGTGCCGAAACAATAGAATCGGTCGTCGTGGCTACCGATATAGACGCTGCCGTTGGAGGCGATGGCCGGGGAAGATGCAATATACGAACCGGCGCGCCATACTTTTGCGGTTGTGCCGCCCACGGCAAACGCGTACAGGTTGCTGTCATAACACCCGACATAAATGAGTCCATCGAGACCGATGGCCGGCGAGGACAAGGCGCCGAGCGAGGACCGCGTTGTCCACGCTTTCTCGCGGATGCGCGTGTCGGTCACCCGGATTGAGTAATAACCGACCGAGGCGGAGTTGTAGGCATTGACCTTAATGTAATAGGTGCCGGCGGCCTGGATTTTATATTGCAGCCAGGATGCCGGCCCCGATCCGCTGTCGTTGTCGCTGGCCAGGAGATTCGTCCCGGTTGAGTCGTATAAATAGATATAGGTGTCCAGTCCCCAGTCGAGCGCGTAGGTCTCGATGGTATAATATCGGTCCGCCTGGGCGGTAAATTGCAGATAATCAACGTCGGACGTCAGGTGGATGGTGTGATTGGTATGCGGGGCGCCGGGCGTAATGATCGAGGCAAGTCCGACGGAATCATCTACTTCATAAATATCCGAGGTTACGGACCCGATATCCGTTACCACCAGGCTATAGGCTCCGGTGCCGTCCACCGATTCCAGTCTTATGAAATTTGTGCCCGTGATTGTGCAGACGTTTGTAAGAAACTCGCTTTCACCGTTTGCGCCGAGGTCCGCGGAACCGAGCCCCGTTGTGCCGTTGGTTCCGTACAGCGTTACGGCAATATCCAGGCTGGCGCCCACATTGGTGGCGGCAATCACGTAACGGTGCGCGGTCGTAACCGGCACGGCCACGTAATCAACGTCGCCGGCCCAATGAATCGAACGATTGGTCTGGCTGACGCCGACGGTGATGTTGGACGCGGTGGCGACGGAGTTGTCCGGCTCGTACGCGTCACCTGTCAACACGCCTTCGTCGCTAATCGCAAGGTCGTAGGTTGCGGTTGCTCCCCATACAGGGGAAACAGAGACATAATACATTCCCGTGGAAACGAGCAAATATTCAAACGACCCATCGCCAAACACGGTGTCGTCCGACGCAAGCGCGTTTGTTCCATCGGTATCATACAAGGTAATGGAAATCATGTCGGTATAGTTTGTGACTTCGAAGAGATAGAGATGGTTCGCCGTGTTGGTGAAATTGGCATAGTCAGTGTCTCCGTTCCAGTGCAGCGAGCGCGGCTGCGAGACGCCCACAATGAAGTTGGATGCTGTGCCCGGACTGTTGTCCATTTCGTATCCATCCCCGGTTCCGTAATCGCTGAGGACGAGGTGGTAAGACCCAGAGCCAGCCGCACCATCGGACTCAGCGCGGGCATAGTATGTGCCAGCAGTAGCAGCCAGCATTCTGACCCAGATTTCCGTCTCGCTGCTACCGGTAGTGATGACTGATGTGCCGTTCGTGTCGTAGAGCGTCAAAAGGCCCGCGCTTGGGCCGATACCGTAAATTTCTATCTGGATGTTGGTCATGCCGACGCCATAAGCATGCTTTAAATCGGCATTGAAAGAAACGTAGTCAATATCATCGGCAACATGGATGGTCCGATTCGTCTGGGAGGCGCCAACAGCAATATTCGAAGCTGTACCGACCGTATTGTCGGGCTCGTAGGCATCCTGCGCCCGGGTAGCCGGCAAGAGCGCCAGCAATATGAGGACGATAATTCCCGACCACCTGATTATATTTTGACCGGGCATTGTTCTTCCCACGTAACCCCAGTTACAGGGGGGTATGGCGTGACACGAGGCTTGCCCGCCTACGGAGGGTCGCGTAGCCGCTGGCGGAAAGTTTGATGAACCATGTTTCTGGGTAGCACCTGAATTTTTGCGCAAAGCGCGCAAAGTTCAGGTATCAAGCAATATTTATCAGCGCACATTGACCGGCGCGAAGCCGGCGCCGCCGAACACAGTGGAAACTTCGTTATAGTCCGAACTGGGCAGTAATATCCGCCACATGCCGGAGGAATCCTGGTACACGGCCGGCGCAACTGCTCCAGCCCCGTCATAATCGCCCGGGACCGGCAAATAACCACTGCCGCCGAGCGTAATCAGCGCCGGCGTATAACCGTTGTTCGAATGCAGGATGTGCCACTGGCCGGAGGCGCGCTCATATACCGCGGGGTCGGCTTTGCCATCCCCATCATAATCCGCCGGTATTGCCGTCCAGCCCGCGGCGCCGAAGCCCGCTGAGTAGAGCGCATATTCGTATCCCGACAACAGAAAATACCATGTTCCTGAGGATTCCTCATACACGGCGGGGTCGGTTTTGCCGTCGCCGTCATAGTCCGCCGGCACCGGCGTCTGGCTCAGGCCGCCAAAGAGCATGGACGCGATTGTATAATCACTGCCTGAGACTTGGACTGCCCAATGACCGGTTGACTCGTTATATACTGCGGGGTCGGTTTCGCCGTCGCCATCATAGTCCGACGGCACGAATGTATAATCCAGTCCACCCAGGTACGTGCTCTCTAAGAGGCTATAATCACGACCTGATAGATAGCCGCACCAGTACCCGCGCGATTCCTGGTAGACCCCTGGATCTGTTTTCCGATCCGCATCGTAATCGCCCGGCACCGGCGCATAGCCCGGACCGCCGAGGATCAATTGGACTTCCCGGTATTCGTTGCCTGAGAGCAATACCCGCCACGTCCCGCTGGCTTGCGCATACACCGCTGGGTCAGTCTTGCGGTCCCCGTCAAAGTCGCCAAAGATCGGCAGATCCTTCATGCTTCCGAACAGCCCGAACTCGGTCAGGTGATACACGGTGCCCAGCACATACTTCTCGTCCGGATGCACTTCGGTCGTAAGGCAGCGTTGCCACTCCCCGGTTGTCGGGTCATACCAGTACATCACCAAGCTATCAACCCTCACCCGTGTTCCATCAATCACTCCATCATCGTCGTCGTCAGTGTAGGGAATAATGATCACCACCGGCTGCTGCAACTCAGGGTTGCCCTCTATGGATACATGCCGGTTGGCGTTGATATTCACTCTCCCGAACGCCGCCCCGTTCACGGGATTGGTGTTATTCCCCGTCAACGCCACCACTACCGTCACGTTCGAGTCCACCGTCCCCATCAGCATAATCACCATTGTCCCGTCAAACACCGTCAGCGTCGCGGTTTCATCCGCGCTGAAGGTCTCCATCTTCTGATACAACCCATCTTGCTCATCCTCGTGGACATCGCCCGGCTGACGCTCATTGCCGGAAACCACCGTTACGCGCACCGCCGCCGCCGCCACGGTATTGCTATCGCTATCCACGGCCGACAAGCGCAGGTCATAGTCGCCCAGCGCCACCCCCGTTATGTCCCAGGCCAGCGAGTATGCATACGGCGGCGGCACGATCTCGGCGCCCAGGTTCTCCCAGGTGTTTGAGGCCGCCGGCTTGACTTGGAACTGCGCCGAGCGGACTTGGCTGGCCGGCGCCGCATGCCCCATCAATGACACGCTCGACCCGCTCACGCGGCTCCCGTCCCTTGGCGTGCTGAGCCAGACCGTCAACGTGTTCGCCGCGCTTACCTGGATGGTTACGCCATTGGTTCCGGCCAGGCCGGTGGCGTCTATTACCAGCACCCTGGCCTGGTACGTGCCTGCTACGGTGTAGACATTGCTGACCACGCCAACACTCGTGCGCTGGTCATAGTAGCTGTCGCCGTCGAAGTCCCAGTAGTAGTTCGTCACTGGGCGGCCGTCCGCAATCGTCGCGGTGAAGGTCACCGCCAGCGGCAGGTAGCCGGCCAGCGGGGTCGCCGTCAAGCTCACCACCGGCGGCGGAGTGAGCGAGGGATTTACCCGCACCACTACGGTATCAGTCGCCTGCACTCCGGTGTTGTCCGTAACGCGCAAGGTAGCCAGGTTGGTGCCCGCTTCCCGGTAGGTCCATGATACCGCGCCCGTCCGCGACAGCCGGTCGTAGACACCATCCCCATTAAAATCCCATTCGTAGGCCACCAGCGTTCGTCCCGCCGGCGCGCTGGAGTTGGTGCCCTTGAACGCTACGGTCAGCGGCGCGTTCCCGCTTTCCGGATAGGCCGTGATGTCCGCTACGGGGCTTACGCCGCGCACGGTGATCACCACCGACGTTGCCGCCGTCGCATTGTCGTTATCCGTAATTCGCGCGACGGTCTGGAAAGCGCCGGCTTCGGCGTATTCCACGATAAAGTTGCCCGTGTCCGTGCTTTGCACCTCGAAGATTCCGTCGCCGGTCCGGTCCACTTCAAACTTGACCACGCTGCCATCGGGGTCGGTTGACCCGGCGAAATCAAACTGGACGCGCAGCGGCGCCATGCCGGCGGTTGGAGTGACCGCCAGCGCAATCACGGGAGGCTGGTTGGCCGTAAAACTGGCCGCAATCGTGTGATTGGCGGCAACGGCATTGAAGGTATAGGTGGCCACCGCGCCGGCCGCAGCGCCATCCACAACCACGCCGCCAATGTGATATCCGGCCTCGGGCAGGATCGTGAACGTCTGGCTCGCCCCTTGCGCCACGCTGACCGCGCCCGACGGGCTGATGCTGCCGTGCGCGCCGGCGCTGGCCGTAATTGTATAGATCGAGAGTCGCCAACCTGAGTCAATACTGCTCAAGGCGCTGGTCCCGCCCGCGCTCCGCGCCTTGACGCCGTAGTAGTAGATCGTACCCGCCACCGCCGTCGTGTCGGCGTAATTGGTTGCCGTTACCAGGCTGCTGAGCATTGACAATTGATTACTGGCCGTGCCCCGCCAGACCTCGTAGTTAGTGGCATTCAGCGATGAGTTCCACGTGATTAAAATTTTATCTGTGAACGTCCCGTCGCTGGCGGCAACCCCAGTCGGCGCCGCGGGCGCCGCGACCTCGTAGTTAGTGGCATTCAGCGATGAGTTCCACGTGATTAAAATTTTATCTGTGAACGTCCCGTCGCTGGCGGCAACCCCAGTCGGCGCCGCGGGCGCCGCATCTTCTGCGGGTGCTGCGCGCCAGCCGGTATCGGGAGCGCTGAAGTCACTGGCGCCGAGGGCGTTAGTGGCTTTGACCCAGTAATAATAAACCAGCTCGGCTGTTGCGTTTTGATCGGCGTAATTTGTGCCGGTGGTCTGGACAATGAAGACGGCGGAATTCGTGTCGTCTGTGAGATTGCGCCATAACGAGTAAGCCGTGGCATTCGTGCTGGCCGACCAGGAGATTGCAACTTGGTCAGTGTAAGCGCCGTCCGAGGCCATAACGCTACTCGGCGCCGCCAATAATCGCCACCCGCTATCCGGCGCGCTCCACACGCTCATGTCCAGGGCGTTGCTGGCCTGGACCCAGTAATAGTATTGCGTGCCCACTCCGACGGTGACATCGTCATACAAGTTGCTCGCGGACGAGCCGGTCAGGGCGGCCGAGTTGGTGTCGTCGGCCGTGTTGCGCCAGACCCGGTAGAGCAGCGCGCCCGGGACGGACAGCCAGGTCACGCGCACCTTATCGGCGAACGCGCCATCGCTGGCCGCCACGCCCGAAGGCGTCGGCGAGGCGCGCCAACCGGAATCGGATGGCCCAAATCCGCTGAGGCCGGCGTAGTTTTTCGCGCGGCTCCAATAATAGTAAGCGATTCCCGGCGTAGCGGCGGTGTCATTATAATTGGTCGCGGACGTCTCGGCCAGGAAGGCGGAGTCCGCCGGCTGACTGTTGGTTCCGCGCCAGACCTGGTAGGCCGTGGCATTGGTGGCCGGAGCCCAGGCCACCGCGACGCGGTCGGTGAACGCGCCGTCGGAAGCGGCGATCCAGGCGACCGCCGGCGGCTGACGCGCGCCGGTGTGTTTGGAGTCATGCATGAACATGGGCCAGCAGTCCTGGGCGAATCCGCCGGCGTTATTGGTTGGGCCATAGAGCGCGTAGAACATGTTGCTGGGATTCTGGGTCCCCACGTAGACCACGCCGTTAGAGTCAATCACGGGCGAGGAATCAATGGTTGAGCC
>JACPGN010000169.1 GCA_016182435.1 Lentisphaerota bacterium
GCCGCCAGCGTTATCGCCAAGGTCACGCGCGACCGGTGGATGACCGATCTCGATCGAGCGCATCCCCAATACGGGTTCGTGCGCCACAAGGGCTACGGCACTGCCGCGCATATCCAGGCTCTCTTGAAATACGGCCCCATCTCCCAGCACCGCCGCACCTTCCGGCCGGTCCGCGACATGGAAACTATCCGCAGCCGGCTGAATCACGCAACCACATGGACGCCGTGTGCGGGCACACGGCCTACAGGAATGGCCCAGAACTCGTCTGGCAAGGCCACCGCCCAAGATTGTTGTAGGCCCGGTGACCTCACCGGGCGCCGGCTCGCTGGCCGGTAGTTCCCTCCATGTGGAAAACCGTTAAACGCCTGCTGTTCCCGGGAGCCTCGGCCGACGGCGCGGAACATCCTTCGGCGGGTCGGTGGGGCGAAGAGCAGGCCGAACGCGCGTTACGCAAAAAAGGCTATGCCATTCTTGGGCGGCGCCTCCGCATCGGCGCGCGTGATGAACTGGACCTGGTGGCCCGGGACGGCGCGGTGCTTGTGTTCGTCGAGGTCAAGACCCGCAAAAGCGAGGCATTCGGGCGGCCCGCGGCGTCCGTTAACCGCGCCAAGCGGCACTATCTCTCGCGCGCCGCAGTGCGCTACCTGAAACGCCTGCGCCCGGCGCCGCGCGCTTTCCGTTTCGACGTTGTCGAAGTGATCGGCACAAAGGGCGTGAGCGCACCGCTGGTCCGCCACATTGAGAACGCTTTTCCCCTGGATTCCTGTTATCGCGTCCCGTAAAGTAGAAGGCTTGGCCGGCTTGACGCTGAGCCGCGGCTCTGTCATATTCCCGGAACTGAACCGCGACGGAGAGCAAGGCACCGCGTAAAAAAAACAGAATGGAAGCTATGCAATTCGATGACGCCCAGAAGGATGCCGTTCGGCGCTGGGTGGCCGAAGGCTGCAGCTTGACCGAAATCCAGAAACGGTTGAATGACGAATTCAAACTGGCGGTAACTTTCCTTGATCTGAGGTTTTTGATCCTGGACCTCGGCCTGACGATTAAGGAGCAGGCCAGGAAGACCGGCCCGGGGCTGGAACTGGACAAAGCAGCAGCGGCGCGACCAGCCGCGGAAGCGGATGAACTGGAAGAGGGAGCCGGCAGCGGCGTGTCGGTCACTCTCGACCGCATCGTGAAACCTGGCGCGGTGGTCAGCGGCACGGTCCGATTCAGTGACGGGGTTTCCGCTGCCTGGATGCTTGACCAGCTTGGCCGCCTGGCTCTGGATGCGCGTAAGCCCAATTACCGGCCCAGCCCGCAAGACCTGCAGGCCTTCCAGCTCGAGCTGCGCAACCTTCTGCAAAGCCGCGGGATTTGAGGCAACCCAGCGCTTCCTCCTTCGGCGGACAAGGCGCGCTGGGCTATAATCCTGCTTCGCCGAAGGCTACGCAGGACAAGTGTAGCACCCCTTTGGGGTGCAACCCGCTGGCCCGCGGATCGATATCAAGCACCAGCGAAGCAAACGCCGAACATCCAACATCGAACGTCCAACGCCCAATGAGAAGAAAAAAACGTAACCAAACGCCGAACTGACAAGCGAATTATTTTCATTCGATGTTCGAAGTCCCGCGCAGCGCGGGATAAATTCGATGCTTGTCCCGCGTCGCGCGGGGTTGGGCGTTCGATGTTTGCTTTAAAGAATGTTATTTCACCTGATCGAAGTGCGCAGGTCGAGCAGCACGTAGCGGGGATCGCCCTGGATCAGAGTGCTCAAGCTGGACAAGCGTTCCTGCACTGGGGAAAGCTCGGCGGCCACGGTCACAAACGCCAGTTCGGCCACCTGCCATAAATCCTGCTCGCCGACTTCCGCGACGCTGACGTTCATCCGGTTCAAAATGCGGTCCTTGAGGCTGCGCACCACGCGCCGCTTGTCCTTGAGCGAACGCGCCTCCGGAATACTGATTCGCGCCTCTAATAATCCGATCACCATGGCGGCACAATTACTATTCCGCAAACAACCGGTCCAAAAGCCAGGCGACATCAGCCGGAGTAATCGTCTTGGGATTGGCCTCGGTGGACCAGGCACCCACCGTTTCCTGAATGATCGCCTCTTTCTCCAGGAGCACTTGGCCCCGGAAAGGCGAAGGCATCTCAAGTTGCCCCAGCAGATGCCGGATAAGTTCCAACAGGTCCCGGCCCAGGGCCTGGCTGACCTGCGCATACTTTGGACCGATAGCTTCCCGGTTAAGTTCCACTGCGTGCGGCAAGCACACGCCGCAAATGTAGCCGTGCGGAAGGGAATAGCGCACGCCGAGGGAATGCACAATCCCGTGGACAATACCCAGGCGCGCTATGGAAAAGCTCAAGCCCGCCAGGTAACTGCCGAACAAGACCTGCTCAGCGGCCTGCGGGTTTGCGCCGCTAAAAAAAACTTCCAGATGCGCGCCAATCAGCGTGAGCGCTTGCAGCGCCAGAGAATCGCTCAGCCAGACCGCATGTCGGCTGGTGAAAGCTTCCAGCGCCTGGGTAAAGGCATCCATGCCCGCATAGGCAATGGTGTGCTTGGGACAATGCCGCACTAAGTTAGAGTCAAGGATAACGAGGCGGGCGATCAGGGCATCATCGCGGATTGATTTTTTCTGGCGGGTGACGCTATTGATCAAAACGGAATTAACCGTCGCCTCAGAGCCGGTGCCGGCCGTGGTGGGCACGGCCGCAAAGGCGATGCCAGGCGTCTCGATGGCGGCGCCCTGGTGATACGCCTCCGGCGGTTGCGCGGCATGAAACAAGCCCGCGCAGGCTTTGGCCAGGTCCAGCACGCTACCGCCGCCGACCCCGGCAATCCAATCGGCCCGGTGCTCTCGCGCGGCGGCCAGGAGCGAACCTAAGTCGGCAAGAGTCGGCTCGCCGCCGGCGTGTTCCCAAGTTGCCACGGCGAGGTCGCTTGGGTTATTTTGCAGGAGGGATGGCAACACCCCATGCGCAATTAATGAGCGCCCGTGCGCCAGCACTCCCCGCCGGCCGTAGCGCGCGCATTCCGCCAGCAGGTCCTTGACCTTGCCGGCGCCGATCAAGGTCCGCTCCGGAAACACAATTTTCTCCGGCAGTATGCTCATGAATACTGCATAATGATGGCGATCATTTCCAGCGGCTCGCCTCCGTTATTAATGACCGCGTGCTCTGCGCCTTTGCCGGTTAGAATCGCGTCGCCGGCTTGAACCGACGCTTTGGTGCGCCCATCGTCAATAAGTCCCTGACCGCGCAAGACCACGAAGAGCTCATCCTCGCCCTCATGCTTGTGCAAGCCGATGCTTGCCTCCGGCGGCAGCGTCAGGCGCGCGCACAGCCGGGTCCGGGCGGTGATCTCTTCCTTCCTGAAAAAATGCTGGATGGTCACGTCGCCGGCGCCGCCGCGCATCTGGCTGCGCACTTCGGTTTGCATATCTTTGGCCTTGCGGATCATAGGGCTCCTTTCGTTACCCAGCGCTGCGCGCTGGGCTATGATGTAGCACCCCTTTGGGGTGCATTGTCAGCAGGCCAAAGGCCTGCAACATGATAGCCTGGGGCGCAACCCCAGGACTGAGAATGCAATCGGGCAAGGCCCGACGTAGCCACGAGCGCCGATCCTAATACGGCGCGAAGGCAAAATCGAGGCGGTGGGATTTTCCGCCAGAGGCGGACCCGCCTTCGGCGGGGAACCCACGACCTTTTACCCCCACTAAGATAAATCGGGGCGGTGGGATTTGAACCCACGACCTTTTGGTCCCGAACCAAACGCGCTACCAAACTGCGCTACACCCCGTTTGCTTGTTTATCTGCAGCGACTCCAGGTAACGACTGATCCTACGCAACTTGATCCTGCGTTCCTGCCTTATCGCCTCACTGCGACTTTCAAATCTTCCCACGCGCACAAGCTCCCATGGCACTCCGCTCCTCGTCGAGGGCGTTTTGCCTTCATTATGCTCTTGCACCCGTTTCTCAATATTCTGGGTACTGCCCACATAATACCGTCCAGTCTTTTGGCTATTTAAAATGTAAACGTAAAACACGCGTTCCATCCGCTTCCCCTGCGACCTTGGCGCCTCCGGCGCCACGCGCTACCAAACTGCGCTACACCCCGAAAGCGAGCAAAGAGCATACTGACTTGTGACCGGTAGTCAACTCATTTGGCAGTTACCAATTCCCGGCAAATATTCCTGTTAAAAATGATCCGGGCGGGATATGCTTTCACCGGACTAAAGCGGGCTGTACCCGCAACCCATTATCCAACACAATATCCAATATTCAACAAGGAATATCCAATAACCAAGTTAAGAGAATCGCAGACAACGTGTAAAGGGGTGTTTTTGTTTCCTTTTTTCAGCATTGGTTATTGAGTGTTGGATAGTGGATATTCTTATTCAAAGATACACGCAAAAACGTGTATCTTTACGGGAAAGTGTCTAAGGAGCAAGGCTGGCGATGTGTTATTTTATTGCAACCTTGATATTGTTCTGCGCCACCGCCGTGCGCCTGGGGGCCCAGACCAGCGTGTTCCCGCAGCTCGCGCCACGCGCGGCGGTCGCAACCCTCGCCGCTATGGCAGCGCAGCCGGGCCAGGCGCTGGCCATCAACCTGGGCTGGGGGGAAATCCTCAAGTTTATCTGGATTGGGCCACTAAAGATTTGGGTTGGCCAATTCGAGGTGACCAATGGGCAATACCGCCGCTTCGATTTGGGCCATGAAAGCAAGTCTTATTACGGGCACCTGTTCAACGAGCCCGAGCAGCCCGTAGTTTGGGTTTCCTGGGAGGACGCCAATAACTACTGCGTATGGCTGACCAGAACTTTTCATCGTCAAATCCCCGTCAACTACCACTTTCGCCTGCCACAAGA
Source organism: Lentisphaerota bacterium (assembly GCA_016182435.1). Next base: position 4,857 of record JACPGN010000169.1, read on the forward strand.
GAAGGAATGGCAGAGCTTTGCCGCTTGCGGCGAGGCAAGAGAGTATCCCTGGGGCAACCCACGCTACGCCGGAGCCGGCTACCCAAGCTCCGCCGGAGGCTACGCCGAGGCGAGCGGCGGGGCGAGTGCCTGGCCGCCGCCGAATACATTCAACTATCGCGGCGAGGAAGGCGTGCGGCTGCTTTACCGGTTGTTTCAGCGCGAAAACTATATCCGCGGACACAAAGACGAGTTCGTGGTCACCTGTCCGGTGAAGCACAGCGGCGCCAATGCCTGGGGCTTGTTCGGCGTGGGCGGCAACGTGTGGGAGTGGTGTCAAGACTGGTTTGACCAGGAACAGATTACCCGCTCCTTGCGCGGGGCCAGTTGGAATAACGACGAGCCCGACATTATCGCCATCACCAATCGCAGCGATGCCTATCCCGAGCGGCGCAATTCCATGATTGGCTTCCGGGTTGTCATCGCTCCGCTGAATCGTTAGCGGGGTACGACGGGCGCGACGAGCGCCGGCCCAGAAGGCGCCGGCTCAATAACCCGCATCTGCTGCCAGCGGCCCTGGAAAAAACGCCAGCGGAACACCAAGCCCAGCAGGCAGATATAGGCGGAGGCAATCCCCCAGATGGTGTAGAGCCCCGCGTGAAAATACACCACTCCTACAGTGACCGGTAGAACAACCAGGCCCAGGGAAAGACCGGCCACCGTCCAGCCGATAAATCGGGTGTCACCCGCGCCGCGCAGCGCGCCGGCATAAATGATCGTGAGCGTATCAAACACACTGTAAAATGCGACAAAGCGCAGGACCACAACGGCGAGCTGCCGGACAATGGCAAATTCCCCGGCCTCATCACCACGCGGCTGAAAGATATCAATCAGCCATCCCGGGGCCAGGACAAATAAGGCCGCCAATGCCCACATATAGCTACAAGTCAGATGCAGGGCGCTGCGCGTGGCCACAAAAGCATCCTCAGGGCGTTTGCGCCCCATGGCCTGGCCCACCAGCGTGCTAACCGCAATTGAAAAACCAATCATGGGCATAAAGGCCAGCAGATTGATGGAGCAGGCAATGTTAGTGGCGGCGAGCTCGTTGCGGCCCAGCCGCCCCACCATCAGCAGGAAGATGGTAAACCCGAATAAATCCACAAAAGATTGCAACCCTGCCGGCATTCCAAATTTCAACAGGCGCGCAAATAGAGCGCGGTCGAAGGTCCAGGCGCCGCGCACGCCATAGACCCGGTCGTTAGGCTCGCGAAAGATCACCAGGACATAAAGGATGGCTATGACGGCTTGGCTGGTCACCGTGGCCACGGCCGAGCCGGCGATGCCCATCTCCGGAAAGCCCCCGCGCCCGTTGATGAGCAGATAATTCAACGGCACGTTGAGGGTCACCCCAATAACGCTGATCACCATGATCGGCACGGTCAAACCGCGCCCGGAGAAAAAACAGCTCAGCGCGTTCGCCAAGAGGCCGAACGCGGCGCCCAGCATGAGAATCCGGAAATAGATGGTCTCGAGCTCGCGGAGGCGTGGAGCGTGCCCGGCGAGCTGGAACAGTCCTTCACCGCAGCATGACAGGCTTCCCAGCAGGATGCCGGAAAAAACAGCAAAGTAAATGCCCTGCCAGAGGGCGCGGCCAGCCTGCCGGGGCAGTTGCGCGCCGACATACTGCGCCACAAAGACATTGGTGAACTCGACCACCCCCATGAAAAAGCACATGAACATGAAAGCCAACAAGCCCGCCGGCACGGCGGCCGCCAAGGTGTCCAGCGAGTAGCGTCCCAGAAACAGCCGATCGGTAAAAGCATGAGGGTATGCGAGCCCATGCTGACGATCAGCGGCAAACTGATGCGCAACAGCTCCCGGTACCCGCCCGGCTGCCGCCAGGCAAGGGTTAGACGCTGAAAGAAGAAAGTCATGATTGAAAACTCGCGCATAATGTTCCCCGCTCTCGTTATAGTACATTGCGCTTGATTCATCAATCGGCTAACCATTATGCTCCCGCTCTCAGTTCCTTTGAAGAATAGGAATGGTTAAAAAGGTTCACCGTTCACGGTTCACTGTTGAAGAAAAAACGGTGGAAACGACAATAACCGTGAACCCGGAACCGTGAACTTTGAACCAGGCCGAAGAACAGCACTGCCAAGGAGTTGTCATGGCAATTATTCGCACGGCTATCCTGGGATACGGCCGCAGCGGCAGCACGATGCACGCCGGCGCAATCGAAAAAAACAAGGCGTTTCAATTAACGGCCGTCTGCGACGCGAACGCCCATGCCCGCCAGAAGGCCGCCACCCGGTTCGGGTGTCAGCCCTACAGCGATTACCGGGCCTTGCTTAAGCAAGAGCCGCTCGACCTCGCCGTGATTGTTACGCGCAGCGATCAGCATTGCCCGATGACTTGCGATTGCCTGGCCGCGGGCGTTAACGTGCTGGTGACCAAGCCCTGGGCGCTTAATGCCGAAGAGGGAGATCGCATGGTCCGCGCGGCGGAATCTTCCGGCAAGCTCCTGCTGCCCTGGCTGCCCGCGCGCTGGGGCAGCGACCTGCAGCGCCTCAAGCAACTGGTGGTTGCGGAGCGGGCCATTGGCGACGTATTCCTGGTGCGGCGCGCGGTAGTCAGTTTCGCCACGCGCAGCGACTGGCAAACTTCTCAGCGCCATGGCGGCGGCTATCTGCTGAACTGGGGCCCGCATATCGTGGATCCGCCGCTGCAACTGCTGGAGAGTCCGGTAAAGTCCGTGTACGGGCGGCTCAAGCAGACGATCAATCCCGGCGACGTGGAAGACTTGTTTCTGGGCATCCTGACGCTGGCCAATGGCGCCATCGTCCAGGCGGAATATACGATTGCGACTGAGGATTTACCCGCCTGGTTCATCCAGGGCACGCGCGGCACGATTGTGGTGCAGGGCGCCCATCTGAAAGTGAATGCCAAAACTCCCGCCCAACCCGCGGACCCTACCCAATCCTACACTATGAAAGCTGCTCCCGACCTGATTCGGGAAGAAGAACTAAGCGGGGCGCCGCAAGGGGATGAACACGCCGTTTATGTTGATGTCGCCGCGGCCCTCGGCGGCCATGCGCCTTTCCCGGTTGCGCCGGAAAGCGCGCTGGAGCTCACGCGCGTGCTGGACGCCATTCGCACGTCAAGCGCGGAAGACCGCGTGGTCAGGTTATGAATCCAATCCGCCCGCTTGCTTCGACCGGGCCAAAGCGGCGGACCACGCTGAAAGCGTGGCAAGCACGGAGGTCCGCCCTCCATACAATACATTTCAGGGAGGGGGCGGCCCTGCCCTGTGTCGAACAGGGTCCGTCCGCGCCGGGAAATCACCGGGAAATCAGCTTGATAGAAAATCACTCTCCGCTTAAACTGCTACCTCTTTTCTTCCACGTCCGGGTCCGACCGGGCTTGCAATGAGCTTAGCCATGGCCGCTGAACAGAAACAAAAACGCGCCTTCACGCTACGCGCCCTGGTGGTCAGCCTGGTGGCCTTGCTGCTGATGGGAATCTGGATCGAGTATGTCGAGCGATTCTGCTGGTACGGCGGGCCCTTGGGCGAGAATTTTCCGCCGAATGCCGCGGTGGGCACGGTGCTGGCCGTCATGGGCATCAGTGTCCTGCTGGGCTTCCTGCGCAAGGGCCTGCGCTTAGCTCCCGCCGAACTGGTCGTCGTCTACGCCGCGTTGGTGCTGGCCGCTCCCTTGATGACCCAGGGAATGTGGGGCCGCCTGTTTGGACTGCTGGCCGGCATTCCCCACAGCCAGGACTTCAAGAGTTATGAAAGCCTGCCGAGCATGCTCTGGCCGCACGGAGCCAACCTTGTCAAAAACGGCCGCTTTACCCAGGGACTGGACACTTTCACGCCCATCGGTGGCGGCGTAATTACCTGGACCAACGTGGACCGGAAAGCGAAAGGAGTCTGGAAGAGTCCGGTCCTCTCCAACGGCGGTGATACCAATGCGCGCACATCTCTCACGTTCACCCTTAACCGCCAGGCGCAAGGCAAGGAAGTCCTGATACCCGGCGAGCGATTTCTGTTCTCCATGCTGGTCATGGCCGAGGCGCTGCAAAAGGACTCGTTCTATTTCGTCGAACTGCATGCCGATGACGCTCCGGCGCGCAGCATATTCATGTCCGCCAGCGCTACCAGGCCGACCTTCGCCAATCCCTGCGGTTTTCAGCGGGTGGGCGCCAGCCCGGTGGCCATCCCGGTTGAGCTTCAAAGCAACTTGACCTTCCGGGTCGGGCTGGAAGGCGAGGGGCTGCTGACCTTACAAGACATCGAGTTCTTTAACGTTGAGGCGATCGAGGGGCTCTACGCCGGCCGCAAGATGGTCACGGAAAGCGGTCTGGCTAAACTCGACGCCCATGAGCGTGACTTTACGGTCATCAAGCCCGACAACATGTTCAGTTGGCGGGGGCTCAAGTTCCTGGTTACGGGCTACATCCCCCTTGCGCAATGGACCGCTCCGGCCCTGGCCTGGACGGCTCTGATCGGCGGCTTATTTATCGGCTTCCTGGGCTTAAACCTCTTGATGCGCAAGCAATGGTCGGAGCATGAGCGCTTTTCGTTTCCGCAAACCATTCTGCCCCGCAAC
>JACPGN010000155.1 GCA_016182435.1 Lentisphaerota bacterium
CTCAGCGAGGATCACCTGGAGCAACTGGGCATAATCCGCGAGGCGATTCCGATCAACCGGGGCATATCGGTGGCATCCTTAACCTGGCTTCTCCAGCAGAAATTCGTGCCGATTACCTTCGCCTCTTTCTTTGGCCTGTTCGGCTACCTCGATGTTGGGTTCCCACCTGAGATTTACACCGCGCTCTTCGTGATTATTATGGCGCTGGTCATTCTGTTTCTTATTGAACTGCTGATCACCCGCGATCGGGCGCTCGAAGTCGCCGGGGTGTGGCTGGCTGCGTTTATGCTTACCATCCTGGCTCTGCACGTGGGAACGTCGCTTACTATTGACCCCCAGCCGCAGGGCCGGTACCACTTTGTCAGCCTTGTCCCCATGGCCGTTTTTCTGGGGTGGGCCGCGCACCGCCACTTGCCGCTGCTGAAATATGCGCTTGCCCTCATGGTGGTAACCGGCGCGCTGATGGTCCAGACCGTTGCGCTCTTTGCCAAAACTTACGGGGCGCCCCTGGTTTTCGCGGTGGCCTGGGATGAGCCGGAAGGTTGGCGTTCGGCCATCAGCCGGGCCGAGCGCGTGGAAAAAAACCGCGTCCGGGTTTCCTGCTCTTTCGACAACACGGCGACGGTGACGGCGCTGCGCGTTGATTTTCCCAAGCGCATCTTGGGACGTTACCGGGATTTTACCCTGACCTGCGCGACTGCCGGCGGCAAGCAAGTCTTTAGCCGGGAAAAGCTGCCGCAGCCACGGTGCGTGGATATGAACTACGATCCTAATCTGACGGCCTTCGACACGATCGGCCCCAATCCTTCCGCGGTTTTCACGCTTCCCAAGGCCCTTGGGCCGCTCAAGACTCTTACCATCGAAGCCGCCATCGAACATCGCCGCCTGCGCGACCCGAAATTTTAATAATGTCCTTTCTTCCGGCCGAATTAGGTTCGAGCCTTCTTGATATGGGCATGTTTAACGTTGTACCAGGCGGCAAGCCGTCCGTCAGTCCGATGATCCCCACAGAAGGCAGCCATTCTGATGGCCTTATCCGGCCGAGGGGTTGTTAACGGAAGGAAACAATCGCGCCGGGGACCGGCAGTTGGACCCAGACGACCGTTCCGTTCGTGCCTTGAGAATACCCCGTGCCGCCGGTAACCGAAAGATTAGTTCCGGTAAAGGTGTGATACATCCGCCAAACGGCAATGCGGCCGCCGCCGCCACCGCCGCCGGAAGTTGTGCCGCCAGTGTTCCCATTTGCAGTTAGTTCGCCGCTGGTGCCGGTAAATACGTTGCACATCAGGTATATCCCTCCGCCTGCTCCGCCGGCGGCCCAAGCGCTGCTGCTTGCAGTCCCGTTGGCGGTCAGCGTGCCATTGATTGTGATTGTGCCTGAGGCGGTTACCCGGATCAGCCCTCCGCCCCGTCCTCCATACATGCCAACGTATCCGGATGCCCCACCGCTTCCCGGATCGCTGGGCGCATTCGACACACCATAGGTCTCACCTCCGAATGCCGAATACCCGCCGCTACCCCCTCTCCCTCCATAACCACCCCCGCCGGCTCGGCCGTCGGTGGGGGGATTGACGTAGTAAATCCCGCGTCCCGGACCATTGCCACTCGCGCCGACATACCATGCCCCCGCATACCCCTTTCCGTCTGCGTCAATTTTACCGCCGGAATCAACGGTAAGATTTCTGACTGCAAATCGCGGCGATCCGCCGTTGACGCTGTCAGAATAGGGATAAACATACGAGTTGGTCGCAACAATCATGGCCCCAGTGACGTTCACCAGGGCGCCGTAGTCCGGGGTGGTAGCATTTGTCATGACCCCGAACACGTAGAGACTCGAACCATTCGTCACAAGAAGATTGCCGCCGACATTGATCACCGGAGCTGATGTGGAACTACTGAAATAGGAGTAATTTGAGCTTCTCGTGGCGAAGTCCGTTCCCCCAAGGTCCAGTCTGCCCGAACTGCCGGAGATTGTCAGGTTGTTAGTGACTGTCAGTTGGAAGCCGGTTTGCGGGAAGCGGACCCACCCGTTAGTAACCAGCAGGGTATCCACCGACCAAATAGACGGGAGGAGCACCTGCCCACTGTGCGGAAACCACGCCGGGTCAAAGATTGCGGTGTTGGGGAAGTATAGCGTGCCCACGTCACCAGGGCGTTTACCCGTGGTTGTTGCTCCGGCTGTGGAAAAGCGCACGGTCGGCTTCGGCTGCAGTGCAGCCTGTCCTGCCAAGTCAGTGTAGTTGACGGCAATCCGGCCGCCACCGCCTGCTCCGCCATAAGCTGTGCCGTTGCCACCGTTTGCAGTGATGAGGCCGTTCGTTCCTATGAACAGGCCACAGGTGATATAGATGCCGCCACCCGATCCGCCGCCAGCGCCGGCCGCTGTGCCGTTCGTGCCATTCGCTGTGATCGTGCCGTTGACCGTAACGATGCCGGAGGCGTCAATCCGTACAGCACCGCCGCCGTTTCCCGATGTCCCGGCATAGGCTTGTCCCCCACCGCTGCCCGGCGACACAGGAGCGTTCGATGTCCCGTACGGAGCGCCCCCGATAAGCCCGCCCGTCTCCAGGCCATCGCCACCACGCCCGCCGTAACCGCCACCACCACCATAGCCACCGCCGCCGGAGTTGTAAGTGCCCTTTCCAGGTCCGTTCCCGCTGCCTCCTGATACAATGGCGCCCGCGTAACCTCTTCCGTCGGTGAAAATCCTGCCCCCTGCTGCAATCGTCAGGTTCGAACAGATAATATAAACGTTATTGGACATCTGGCTGTCGGTGAAAGCTGCGGGGAGGGTCATGGCGCCATTCGTCAGAATCGTGACATTCGTTGCCGAAAGGCTCGTGTCCCAGTTTGAGAAGATCAGATTGACCTTGTTGCTGAGCAGGATGGAAGAAAGGGGTACCGTCGCATTGGTCAGGAGCACCCAGTTGGTAGCAGTAGTGGTGATGATCACATCATCGCCGTTCGTCGGAACGAGGCCGCCGCTCCAGTTCGTGCCGACCGCCCACTCATTCGTACCGCCTGCCGTCAACCAGGTTACGGTCGCCGCCGGCGCGCAGAGCGCGAGGGCCATCGTAAGACTCAGCGAAGAGAACAAGAACAACGAACCGGATGAATGCTTCTTCATAGGCTATCTTGATTTATGCATGGACTCAGGCCGGTGGCCCGGCAACCAGGATAATCGTGCGCACATCGGGATCCGCTCCGCTCTCAAAATAAATGTGCCGGGTATTGGCCGGCAGCCAGGCGCCGGCGCGTTCGGCCCATTCAATCACCGTGATCCCTCCGCTATCGAAATAATCTTCAAGATCAATGCTCAGCAATTCTTCCGCCGTATGAATCCGGTAAAGATCCACGTGAATCAGCGGACACTCTCCCTGGTATTCATTTACCATCGTAAAGGTGGGACTGGTCACGGCCTGCCGGATGCCCAGCGCCTGAGCCAAGCCTTGGACAAAACAGGTCTTGCCGCTACCCAGCTCGCCGTGCAAGGCAAGCACGGCGCCGGGCCTGTCCAGCGCTCCGCAGGACTTCAGTTCCCTGGCCAGGTCGCCAGCTAAAGTCCGGGTTTCCTCCGGACTCTTTGAGATAACCTTGTGCGTTTTAATCCGATCCTCACACAAAAAATCTTCCTACAGCCTACAGCCTATCTATCTGAAATGTTCATAGCCGGCGGCTTTGAGACGCGTGTGCTCGCCGCGCCCAGCCACGCACTCAACCACACCACGCTTGGGCGTAATCCTGCCGATATAGGTGCAGGGCACGGTAAAAGCTCTTGACCAGGCGCGCAGCAGCTCTGCAGCTTTGGCCGACGGCACGGTGAACAATAATTCATAGTCCTCGCCATCGCAGATAGCCCGCCGCAGAGCCTGCCCAGCGCTTCGCAGGACGGCCCGCCCCCCTGAGCTCCCGGAGCGCCGGGGGGCCCGCCGCGAGCTTGATTTCCTGACAGCCGGCGACAGCGGGATCGCGTTCAGCCACAGTTCGGCTCCCATCCGGCTGCTCCGGATCAAATGCCGGAGATCCGTTGCCAAGCCATCGCTGAGATCAATCATGGCGGTGGCCCAGTGATGTTTTTGGAGCCATTGACCTTCGGCCAGGCGCGGCTGAAACTTGAGATGCTTGCCCCGCCAACTGCCTCCCAGCGTGCCGGTGACGAACAGATAATCGCCTTTTTTCGCGCCGGAGCGCAAGACCGCCCGTCCCCGCCGCACGCGGCCAACGCCAAACACGTGCACGGCCAGCTCCCGCCCGCGGCTTACATCTCCGCCGACAATTGCCACGCGCCAGCGGCGGGCCAGCTTGGTGAGACCTCCCCGAATCGCCATCACCCGCGCTACCGGCGTGCTGCCCGGCGCGACAATATCCACCAGCGCCCAGAGCGGCTCGGCGCCCATGGCGGCCATATCGCTCAGCACTCGCGCGAGCGCTTTATGGCCAACCGCCGCGCCTGGTGTCCCCCTGGTAAAATGCACGCCCTCGACTACCGGATCCGATTTAAGCAGGTAATCATAGCGGCCCTTAGCCGCCATGCGCACCACGGCGCAATCGTCACCCGGCCCAACCACCACGTCAGCGCGTTTCGGCCCGCCTGCAACGTTATGCGTAGCATTGCGGGCAGGCAGCGCGCGAATCAGGCGTTGAATCACGGCCTGCTCGCCGAGCTCACCTATGGTTTTGGGGCGTAACTTTTTCATCGCCAATTTCCCTGAGCAGTCATCCAACACAACTTTTATCTGAATTTCTCAAGATTCTTGCCGCGCCGCTGGGCGCGTTTCACGTCCTTCTCAAATTGCCGGGTGTAGACCGGGGCATACATCAGATTCCAAGTTTCTTAAACATATCGTCCGCGTCTTTGCAAACGATCACATCGCGACCGGCATCCGTGGAATCAAATGTTTGTCTGGTCGTTGATGTGGGAATGGCCAATTCGAAAGGAAGACCGCCGCGCAGTTCGACCTGCTTATAGAAAATCGTGATCGCCTGGGTTGCGTTCAGCCCAAGACGATGAAAGACGCTTTCGGCATGATTCTTCAGTTCGGGCTGGATTCGCGCTCGAACAGTTGATGTCTTGCTCATGAATAACCTCCTTAACACTTCGCGTAGCGATGCGGGCAGGCCGATGCCGGCGGGCCGGCAGGTCACCTCATAGTAACACGACATGTCCGGCGCATGGCGGTGGTGAACCTTGCCCCGCTTAGCGGCGTAGTGTTATCGCCTTGTTCGAACGTCCGGTCTCCTTACACGACATGCGCGAGGAACTGCTTCGCGCGGTGGGACTGGATGCAGTGCATGGCGTCATCGTCAAAAAAACGCGCGCCACACGCACGGCATTTGAAGTGGCGCAGTCGCTTGATAAACAATCCGTCATCGAGCCGACAGTTCTCGACCGTCCGGCTCATTCGCGTGGCGCCGCATTCCGGACACGGGAACGGCTCAGATATCGGTGCTTCTCTTGGATGAGACAAGGACATAGAATACATCAACGCCTTCTTTCGTTAATATCTTTCCCTTAGTGTAAATATCAAGACCGTCATAGGTCAATCCCTTGATCACAAAAAGTTTCTCTATTCCCCTCGTCCGAGGATTGCGTGAGCGTAAGACCTTGAAGATGGACGGCGCATTCAATATAGATTCATACACCAGTTCCGGTGTCAATGCTTCCGCCGTCATTTCACTCTCGGCTTTCTGGGTGAACAGTACGTTCCGCGCGATCACCAGTCATTTTATCCGTACAAGGGTATCCATGTATTTTCCTGCATTGCCTTGTTCTGTGGCCTTTAACCGGTTTTTATTTGACCCGTTAAATATTTATGAATTATGCTGGAAACTAACGTTTGATAAGGCAGGCCTTCTTGAACAGCCCGCAGCTTTATATTGTTATAGTCCCAATCGGACATGCGGATGTTGATTTTTTTGAGCTTATTTAAAGCATTACGGGCATGGGCTTGATATCTTCTTATTTCTTCCGCCATGTCGGGAACGGCAGCCCATTGGCCACCTTCGATTTCATGTTCCAGCGCCGCCTCTTCTTTAGTGAGCAGTAATCTTTTCATTTTTACCTACAACATATTTTCTGATTGAAATATAGGACAATGCCTATCTTTTGTCAATATCATTATTTTTCTGTGTCATTATTTTTCTGAACGTAATGGGTCAGTTACGAGGTGGTCGCGTGAAGGTAGGGACGGCTCCCCGCCACAGGGCGGGGCAAGCGCCGAGTTTATCCCGCCTCGGCGGGACCGTCCGCGGCGCGTTCGGCGAACGCGCCCTACCCCTTACCCCCTCAAGACTGACGGGTTACTTCTGAACTGCACAAAGCCTTCCGGATCGCTTTCATAAACGGCGGCTTGAGAATGCCCCGCTCGCAGATAATTGCGGTAATGAGCCGGGCGGGAGTAACATCGAAAGCCGGGGCATACACCTGCACATCTTCCGGCGCCGTTCGTTTGCCGAAGGCGCAAGTGATTTCCTCGGCGCCGCGCTCCTCGATCGGAATGGCCGCGCCGGTGGAGAGCTTACGATCAAAGCTGGAGGAGGGCGCCAAGACATAAAAGGGAATCCGGTGGGCGCGCGCCAGCACGGCCAGACCGTAGGTCCCGATTTTATTGGCGCTGTCGCCGTTGGCGGCAATGCGGTCGGCCCCAACCATAACCAGGTCAATGCGTCCTTCCTTCATGACCTGGGCGGCCATATTGTCGCAGATGAGGGTCACGTCAATTCCTCCGCGCATAAGCTCCCAAGCGGTCAGTCGCGCACCCTGCAGGAGCGGACGGGTTTCATCGGCATAGACCCTGACACGCTTGCCCTGTTCCCGGGCCAGATAGATGGGCGCCAGGGCCGTGCCAAACTGGGAGGTGGCCAGACCGCCGGCATTGCAATGGGTCAGCACGGTCTGACCATCTTTTAGCAGCCTGGCGCCATGCCGGCCAATGTTACGGCACATGGCTATATCTTCCTTCAAAATGGCCAGGGCTTCCCGGATTAAGCGCGCTTTCAGCTCAGCCGGCGCCAAACGCCGGGACGCGCGCGCCAGTTTCCGCATGCGCGCCAAGGCCCAGAACAGGTTGACGGCTGTCGGCCGCGCAGTAGCCAGGTAATCGGCGGAGCGCTCCACTTCGGCGGCAAAGGCTGCGCCGGTCGCCGCGCGAGAGTTCTGGACGGCCGCGACCACGCCCAGCGCCGCCGCAATGCCGATAGCGGGCGCCCCGCGCACCTGCATGGTCTTTATGGCCGTCCACACCTGCTTGAGATCACTGGTTTCCAAAAAGACCAGTTTGCCGGGCAAGCGGGTTTGATCCACCAGCCTTATCTTCCCCGGCACAAGCCGCCCTGGGCGATCCATGACCCACTCAATAGTTTTAATTGGTTCCATATAAGATAACTTCTAAACAGCCAGTAGAGAGTAGGAACGGGGGGGTAGCCCGCGAACATAAAAATTTCCGCCCTACCCCGCCGCCATACTATGGCGGCCTACAGATTTGTACCTGCCGCTGTAGGCCTTCATAGCATGAAGGCTTTCCAACCTGTCGAACCGCTCCCTGACCGCCTGCCTGAGACCGCTTCAGTTCGTGGCCAGCAGCAGTAGGCCCAAGTTCATCCCATTAAATAAGGCATGCATGACTATCGGCACCAGGAGCGAACCAGTATAAATATAAGCCAGGCCCAGACCAGCAGCGAGCACAAATAGCGGAAAAAATGACGGCAAATGAAAATGAACCAGCGCGAACAGGGCCGAGGATAGAAGCACGGCCGGGCCGGCGCCCAGGCGCTTCATGATGAGCGGCAGCAGCATGCCCCGAAACAAGGCTTCCTCAGCCACGGGCGCAACTATCATGGCCAGACCCAGCAGCGCCGCGAGCGTCCAGAG
>JACPGN010000156.1 GCA_016182435.1 Lentisphaerota bacterium
ATGTCATCCACGGCGCGGACATCCTCGATGATCGAATAGACAATGCGGAACTTATGTTCAAAGAAGGGCGGCAGGTAGCGGCAGGTGATATAGCAATAGCGGTTGATGCTGGTGGCCAGGACCGCGCCGCCATGCTGGTTGTACCAGACCGGGTAATCCGTGCCCCCGCCGAAGAACGAGATGCGGTAGGGCGTGCGACTGATGATCATGGTCCTTCTCCGCGATCAGTTGAATAATGCAGCTTTGCGAAAAAATTGCGGACGACATGGAAGTCGTCCCTCCACAAGGGAGGGTCGGGTTCCACCCCGACCGTCTGGATTTTATTTTTCACAGCTTCTGACCCTTTACTTCCTTTTTTTACCCGCCTTAACCCGGCCATAAATGCGGCCGCCGACTGTGGCGCCGGCAATTTCGCGCCAATCGCGCACCTTGCGAATGCGCAGATTATAGGCGTGCACAGCCTCGAGCAACTTACAATCCACGCCCAGCTCGCGGCAGCGACCGATGATCGCGCCCAGGTCCTTGGGAAAGCATTTGCCGCCGAACCCGCGTTCGGTAGTTACATCCATATGGCTGCCGCCGATGCGCGGGTCGAGCGCCACGGCCTTTTTAACGTCATCATAATTCACTTTTTCCGCCTGGCACAGGTCGTAAAAAACGTTGGCCAGGGCCACCTTGCTGGCCATCATCACGTTGCTTTGGTATTTGACAATCTCGGCCGCCACGGTGCTCAGGTGCACGATCGTCACGGCCGGGAATGAACTCCGGTATAAATCAATCACTTTCTGGGCCACCCAATCGTTATCGGCCCCCACAACAACGCGGTCGGCGTTGACGAAATCCTGCAGGTAACTGGCCTCCGTCAGAAACTCGGGGTTCATGGCGAAGGGCACGGCGGGATAGCGCCGCGCATAGCGCCGCGTCGTGCCCGGCGTCACGGTGGACTTGATCACGACCACCTTGCCCTTGTCGGCAAGCTGAGGACAGATTTCCGCCATTAGCTGGTCATAAATCGAAAGATCTATTTTTAATTTGCGCTCATCATAAGGCGTAGGCAGGCAGGTAAAAATGATATCGCTCTCGCGCAAGAGTCCCTTGAGATCATGCGGGCCTTTATATTTATCGTAAATGATGGCCCGGTGCCTGGGTTTCAAGCCGCGCTCGCGGTCATGATCCACAAACCCGTATTCGACCGAACGCCCCACGTAGCCGTAGCCGATAATGCCGATCGTGCTCATTAGAAGCCCCGCCATGCTTGTCAAAATAATAATTTAAGATCGTACAAAAGTGCTGATTCCGCCATATGCAGATGCGCCTTCGGCGGAAACACAACACCATCTTCAACTTGTTGATTGACGAGACCCCTGGCCGACGTTCGGGCAGGCTCATCCTCTCCCTCGGGAGAGGACCGAGGTGAGGGGGGAGATTTGCCTGCCCTTCCCCTCACCCTACCCTCTCCCCAGGGAGAGGGTATATTATTTTGGACACCACTGGTACCTCTCCCAAGGGAGAGGGTATATTATGCTGAACACCACTGAACCCCAGCGGTTAGTGATCAGCATTGATGAGCTTAGTCTGAGTTCGTAGATTGGTCAACACGTTGCTTTGACTTCGCTACCCGTCCAGGCCCCGAGTTCGGGCGCTCTTGCGCACTATGCGCTGCCGCGTAGTTGAACACGCCGCCGGCCAGAAGCACGACGCGTTGCCGGTCACTGAGATGCAGCTCAACCCGGCAGGCGGTTGGGCGAGTCTTGTTCACCACGAGAGTCTCCTGCTCATGGGCAATCGCCTGCTTCAGGCCGCGCAACTCCAAGTTATCCCCAGGTTGCAAAGCTTCATAATCAGCTTTGGCTTTGAGAACCAGCGGCACAATACCATAATTAATCAGGTTGGCAAAATGAATGCGCTCGAAGGAGATTGCCAAAACGGCCTTCACCCCCAGGTAACGCGGACAGAGCGCCGCATGCTCCCGGGACGAGCCCTGCGCATAGCTTTCTCCGGCAACAATGATCGCATCCTTGCCGATCTCCTTGTATTCCCGACAGCGCCGGCTGAAAGCAGGATCAATTTGCTCAAACACAAATTCCGCGTATTTGGGGATATTGGAACGATATTTCAAGCGGGCGCCGGCCGGCATAATGTCGTCCGTGGTTATCTTGTCGCCAACCTTGATGGCCACTATGCCGGCTATGCAATCCGCCAATCCTTCCAGTTCCAAAGGCGCGCCGATGTTAGGCCCGCGCACAATTTCCACCTTGCGGCGTTCCGCCGGCGGCGGTGGCGGCAAGATCATGCTGTCATCCACCACCAAGGCCTTAGGGGCGGCAACTACCGGATATTCCCAGCCCGCTTCGCGCGGGTCAGTGACCACCCCGCGAATCGCCGCCACCACCGCCGTCTCCGGGCTTACCAGATAAACGGAGGCCGAGGGCGTGCCCGAGCGCCCCTTGAAATTCCGGTTAATCGTGCGCAGGCTGACGCCATTGGTTGGCGGGGCATGGCAATTGCCGATGCAGAAGCCACAGACCGGCTCCTGAATGCGCGCGCCGGCGGCCACAAAAGGCGCAAAAGCGCCGTTTTCCGCCACCATCTGCAACACCTGCCGCGACCCCGGAGCAATGACCAGGCTGACGCGCGGATGAACCCGCCGGCCGGTTAAAAGGGCCGCCACGCGCATGAGATCGGTATAGGAGGAATTAGTGCAACTGCCGATGGCTACCTGGTCAACGGCCAATCCGGCGATCTCTTTTACGGGACAAACATTATCGGGACTTGGTGGCCGGGCTATCATGGGCACGACCGTGGCCAGATCAAGATCAATAACCCGCTCATAATGCGCGCCTTCATCGGGCAGAATCTCCTGCCAGACCTTGGCGCGGCCTTGCGCCTTGAGGAATGCCAAGGTTACCTGGTCGCTGGGGAAAATGGAAGTCGTCACGCCGAGCTCGGCGCCCATGTTGGCAATCGTGGCGCGCTCCGGCACGGAAAGGCTCGTGAGACCCTCCCCGCCGTATTCAATCAGCATGCCGGTATTGCCCTTGGTGGTCAGCTTGCCAAGTATGGTCAGAATCACGTCTTTAGCCGAGCTGAATGGCGGCAAGCGGTTGCGCAGGTTGATGCGAATAATGCGGGGACATTCCACAAAAAACGGGTAGCCCGCCAGGGCTAAAGTCACATCGCCGCCGCCGGCGCCGATGGCCAGCATCCCCGCCCCGCCGCAAGTGGGCGTATGCGAATCCGCGCCCAACAGACTCTTGCCCGGCGCGGAAAACCGCTCAAGGTGCACCTGGTGGCAAATGCCATTGCCCGCCTTGGAAAACACGATGCCATAGCGCTCCGCGACCGACTGTAAATACCGGTGATCATCCGCGTTTTCCGAGCCGTCCTGGATGGTATTGTGGTCCACATAACTGACCGAAAGCTCGGTCGCCACGCTTGCCACGCGCCTCGCGTGGCTTTCCCGATCCATGCTTTCGAACTGCAGGTAGACGATTGTTCCCGTGGCGTCCTGGGTCAGGGTCTGGTCAATCTTCAGCCCGATCTCCTCGCCCGGAATTAAACGCCCTTGAACGAGATGCGCGGCAATGATTTTTTCGGCAACTCCCAGCGGCATGATTGCTTCCCAATTGCTGATTGTTAAGGCTTCGGCGTCTTTGGGTTACTCACTGAACAACGCCCCAACTGAGTGGGGCGGCTACATTCCGGAACGTTCTCACTGTAGCCGCGGCACTCTGTTGCCGCGTCTTTGAAATTCCTATACGGTAAATACATCCGGGAGCCAGCTGTCGGATTCGAACCGACGACCTGGTGATTACAAATCACCTGCTCTGCCGACTGAGCTAAGCTGGCCGGGCTTCGCTACAGTTAACTGTTGAACAGTACCCAGTAGACAGTTAGACAGTAGACAGTCAAGCGATGAACTCTGAACCGTGAACTGTCTAACTGTTAACTGTTTAACCCTGTACTGTGAACTGATAGGGAAGGTTACCTACTTGAAGAGCGCCTGCAAGCTCAATTTAGGTCACCGCATAATGGGTCAGAAGCTGTGAAATGATTGTGGCCATCGCGCTGGCGGGGCAGCGCTCCTACAAAAAAATCCCATAATAGGCGTGAGAATGTAGGAGCCGAGCCCCATCTCGGCGACCAGTGTGATTTTTTTTCACAGCTTCTGAGGAGTTAGATCACCACATGTCTGGCGGCGGAGCGGGCGGCAAGCAAGGAGCGAAATAACATCTCGGGATTCGTGCCGTGCGGCACGAAGAAAATGCCCAAGTCCTCCGGCCAGCGCATATGTTTCGGCGCCTGGCCCAGAACCACAATCCCCAACTGGGGGCGGAGTGTTCGCAAAGCTTTCATCAGATTATGGGCATTCTCGCCAAGCAGGCCTTTATCCATGACCAAAGCGTCTAATTCCCGGGTTTGCTCCACACTGGCCAGAATCGAACCAACCTTCGCTTGGCGCTCAACCTTGCTCCCGATGTTCAGCAGTTTTGTTGCCAGCAAGTCCAGCTCGTTATCCGCTCCGGCCAGCATGATCCGCCAGCGCGCCAGCAAGGCTGCCATCCGATCAATAGAAAGCTTATCGGCGCTTCCCAAGTCCGTCCGCGTATCTAAGTGCGGCAGGCAGACGCGATAGACGCAAAGTCCGCTGGGAGCTTGCATCTGGTCGAAGCGCCCTTGCGCTTCTTCCACCATTGTGCGGACTACCGATGAAATGACCCCGCCCTCGTCAGTCACGGGTGTCATCGGTTGACTGGGCGAGGCGGCCTCGGCCCCGCCTGCAACGCTAGGCGTAGCATTGCCTGCCCGCAGTGGCTGCGCCACAGGCGCTGCAGGCGGGCGGGCAGGCGCCGGGGCCGATTCGCCCGAAACCAGGATGACGGCCGCATATTGAGCGCCAACATCCAGTCCGGCAGTGCCGGACCCCGGCTGATTCAGGGAAATCGTGACCGTGCCGGCGCCCGGCTGCGCATCGGCCGCCAGGAGCCCCAGGTTAACCACCACCTGTTCAATCTGGGCCGGCGCCAGGGGCACGGCCGGATAGGAACCCTGGACCGACGATTTCACCACCCATTCCGGTGAGAGCGCCGTGCGCAGTAAGGCGGAGGCCTCCGCCACATTGCCGGTTAGATTTTCGCTGGGTTTATCATGCGCGCCGGAACGGCTTAATTCCAGCAACTGGCGGGAGAGCTGCACGCCCTTCTGCGTTTCTTCGGTAATGATCTTCATTGATCGTTTCAAATTTTCCGGGTCCAGGCCAAGGCGTTGCAGGAGCATGGCATGCCCGGAAATGGCGCAGAGGATACTGTTAAAATCGTGGGCTACCCCCGCGGCAATCCGTCCAATAATCTGAAGCTGGGCAACCTGGCGTTGGCGTATTTCCTGGGCATGCCGCTCGGTGATATCGCTGATCAGGATCAGGATCAGTCCTTCGGTGGGCTGGGAACGAAAGCGCAGGATGCGCAAACCCTCTCGATAGACGCAATTCCTTTCAACTTCCTGCGGCTCCACCGGGTCCAGCAGTCGCGGCAGGTCCTGTTCCGCTAAGCAGGGAAAAATATCCGGCAGTCTGATGGTTTTTCTGGCCGGCCAGGCCTGCGGAACCAACCCTCGGGCGGCCGGATTACCGCCGCGTATACGGCCCTTGCCGTCAACGGCCAGCAGACCATCGCCCAGGAAATCCATCGTGTCCACGAAGCGCCCGACCCGGCGGCGGCCTTCGATTTCAGTTGTTGAGCGGATTGCCCAGAGACCCAAGGCGCCGGCCAGAAACAAACAGCCCATGGTCAGCGCCCAGATGGCTATGCTCAACTGGCGGATCGTCTCGGCGTGGGGTTGTGCCCCAATCTGATCCTGGAGCTGGGAGATAATCGTCGCGGCGGCCACGGCCACAATGGCAAAGAGGATAATAATCAGCAGGGCATAGCGCCACGAGCTCTGGGGCAGGAAGGTCATTGGCACCATTTACTTCTTCGCCGGCAAAGTTGCGGGCGCCGTCGTGGTGGCCGCAACCGCCGCTGTCGTAACGGCTGTGGATGGCGCCGGCGGCGCGGCCGGGGCTGGCGACCCTAAGCCCGCCGCGGGTGTAACCACATTGGTGCCGACCGTTACACTGGTGACCATATTGGAAGGAACGGCTTTCACCGCGGCGAGCGGCGCCTTTTCCAGTTTGTCAATGGTTTGCTGGGCCACGGCTTCCAGGCCGGTCAGCGGCTTGCTCTCGTCCAGAATGGTGGGCGTAATCATGATAATCAGGTTGTTTTTGGTCAGGGCATCCTCGGTATGGCGGAAGAGCAGGCCCAGGAGGGGAATATCGCCCAGG
>JACPGN010000157.1 GCA_016182435.1 Lentisphaerota bacterium
GCGGGCATGTTATGAATACTGGCGCCGGGTCAAGCAGGAAGAGAACTGCGCGGCGAACCTGAAGCTCACGGAAAGTTGCTTTGAGTTCCGCATGAAGCGCTGCCAGAGCCCGTAAAAAGCGCTGGATAATGACGCGCGCGCCTGTAAGTTGTATTGCGATCACTGCATGGCGTGGGTCCAGCCAGTGATGAAGGCCGCCGGGCTGTATGCCGTGATGGACATGGAATCCCGCGCGGAACCGCACTGCGTGTTCCGCGTCTTTAAGGACCGGTCCCTGGCGCGCGCGTGCGCGCGCCGGGCGCGGCTGTTAGCGCGGCCCTATGCCCGGCGGAATCATGTTAAGGCGGGCTACGCCCGCAACCCATTATCCAACACAATATCCAATATTCAACAAGGAATATCCAATAACCAAGTTAAGAGAATCGCCGACAACGTGTAAGGGGTGTTTTTGTTTCCTTTCTTCATCATTGGTTATTGAGTGTTGGATATTGGATATTCTTATTACAAAGACACACGCAAAAACGTGTATCTTTTCCGGAAAGCAACTAACAGTCGCGGAATATATTTATGGCCTATCGGATTGAAATTGGTTTAAAGCGCGGCGTGCCGGATGCCCGCGGCTGCGGCCTCGCCGCACGCGCGGCCAGCGCGCTCAATCTCAAGATCGGCTCCGTCCAAACCCGCACGGTCTATAAGCTCGATGCCGGCTTGAGCCGCGCGGAGCTTGCTCAAGTCCGGGCGGCTTTCACCGATCCGGTGACTGAACAAGCCGCCCTCGGCCGCTTGCGCGCGCCGAAGTTCGACTGGCTGATCGAGATCGGTTTCAAGCCTGGCGTTACCGACAACGTCGGCCGCACCGCGCGCGTGGCCTTGGCTGATGTTTTGGCTCGGCCGCTGGCCGAGGAAGAAGCCGTTTATACCGCCCAGCAATATTTTGTGCGGGGCGCGTCCGGACGACGGACGACGGACGACGGACACCAGACGCCAGACTCTGAACAAGAGTCTCCAGTCTCCAGCCTCCAGCCTACAGCCTCGCGTCTCTTGACGCGGCAGCAGATCGAACACCTGGCCAATGATCTACTGGCCAACCCGCTGATTCAAACCGTCCTGATATTTTCACCGGAGGAGTGGCAGCACTCGCCGGTGGACTTGGATGTCCCGGCTATTCACGCGCTGGTCGAGCCGGCGGTGGCAACTTATGATCTCAGCGGCGCGGATGCGGATCTTGAACGCATCAGCCGCGAGCATATCCTGGCGTTGAGCTTAGACGAAATGCGCGCCATTCGGAACTATTTTACCAGGCCGGCGGTCCGCGCGGCGCGGCAGGAGTTGGGTCTCCAAGAGCAGCCGACCGATGTCGAGGTGGAATGCGTGGCGCAAACCTGGTCGGAGCATTGCCATCACAAGGTTTTTTCCGCCAAGATTCACTATGTGGATCAAGAAGGGCATGCGGAATGGATCGAGTCGCTCTTCAGGACTTACATCAGGGGCGCGACGGAGAAAATTGCTCCAACGCTGAATTGGCTGGTGTCGGTCTTTACCGACAACGCCGGCGTCATCCGGTTCAACGAGCGGCTGAACCTGGTCTACAAGGTGGAAACGCATAACACTCCCTCGGCCCTGGACCCCTATGGCGGCGCGATGACCGGTATCGTGGGCGTAAACCGCGACCCGCTGGGCACCGGCATGGGCGCTAACCTGCTCTGCAACGTCTGGGGCTACTGCCTGGGCTCGCCCTTCTATGCCGGAAAACCTGCCCGCAATGGCTTCCGGCAGTCGCCGGATGCAGGCGGGCTGCCCGAAGGACTTATGCATCCGCGCCGCATCCGCGACGGCGTGCACCAGGGCGTTATTGAGGGCGGCAACCAGAGCGGTATCCCCTGGATGCGGGGCTGGGAGCTTTTCGATGACCGCTATATCGGCAAGCCGCTGGTGTTTTGCGGCACGGTGGGTTATCTGCCGGCCACGCTCCAGGGACGGCCTTCCGAGCGCAAGGAGGTCAAGCCCGGCGATGCGATCATCATGCTGGGCGGCCGCATCGGCAAGGACGGCATTCACGGCGCTACTTTCTCCTCCGAAGAACTGCGCGTGGAATCGCCCGCGCAAGCCGTCCAGATCGGCGACCCGATTACGCAGCGCAAGATGTACGAATTCCTGATGGAAGCCCGCGACCTTGGACTTTACCGCGCCATTACCGATAATGGCGCCGGGGGCTTAAGCTGTTCGGTGGGCGAAATGGGGCGCTTAAGCGGCGGCGCCGAAGTGGATTTGGCGCGCGCGCCGCTTAAATACCAGGGCTTGCTCCCGTGGGAAATTTTTCTCTCCGAGGCCCAGGAACGCATGACCCTGGCCGTGGCGCCCGAACAAGTCGTTGCCTTCGTAGACCTGGCCCGGCGGCGGGATGTGGAAGCAACGGTCCTGGGCGCCTTCACCAATTCCGGCGCGCTGGTGGTGCGTTATGGGCAGCGGGTGGTGGGGCGCTTAGACATGGATTTCCTCTATGAGGGTTGCCCGATCATGACGCTGGAAGCGCGCTGGACGCCGCCCAATGTGCCCGCGCCTGAGCCGCTGCGCGCTGGCCAACGCGATTCCGTGCTGGCTGAACTGCTGGGCGACCTTAACCTCTGCTCCAAGGAATTCAAGAGCCGCCAGTATGACGGCGAGGTCAAAGGCTTGAGCGTGGTCAAGCCTTATGTCGGCGTCTATTGTGACGTGCCCAGCGATGCCACCGTGATGCGGGTGGAATATGATCGCCCGGAAGGCGTTATCCTCGCGGAAGGCATCAATCCGTTTTATTCCGACTTGGACACTTACGCCATGATGGCCGCAGTCATTGACGAAGCCGTCCGGCGGATCATCAGCGCGGGCGGGCGCCTGGGCCAGATCGCCGGCTTGGACAATTTCTGCTGGTGCGACCCGGTGCAGTCCGAAAAAACGCCGGACGGCCATTACAAGCTGGCTCAACTGGTGCGGGCCAATAAGGCGCTTTATGATGTTACCACCGCTTTCGGGGTGCCCTGCATTTCCGGCAAGGACAGCGTGAAGAATGATTCCACCCGCGGCGGCCGGATCGGTCGGTTGGATGATGTCCGCAAGGCCGTTACCATGGACATGAAGCAATCCGGCGACTTGATTTACGTGATCGGCTTGACTCGCCGCGAGCTGGGCGCATCGGCCTTTTTCCGCTGGCTGGCCGCGCGTCAGAATACCCCCAGTCATGTTGGCGGCGTCGTGCCGCAGGTGGATATTCCCCAGGCCCGGGCGCTTTATCAGGCGCTGCACCAGGCCGCGGAGCAAGGGCTGTTACGTTCATCGCATACACCGACTCGCGGCGGTCTGGCGGTGGCCTTGGCCTTGAGCGCTTTGGGCGCTGATGCAGGCGTGGAAGTGGATCTGAGTAAAGTGCCCGTCGAGAATAAGTTGACCGATGATGAGCTGCTGTTTTCTGAATCCAATAGCCGGTTTATTGTAACCGTGGCGTCGGAACAGGCCCCGGCGCTGGAAACGCTCTTCCAGACTTTGCCGTGTGGGCGCATCGGACGGGTCACGGCCGACCGGGTATTGCGGGTTAAAGGATTACAAGGGAAGTCCTTGATAACTGCCGCTCTGCCATCATTACGCAAAGCATTCAAAGGCACGCTGAATGGAATATGACATGGATTGTCATGTAGGAGCCGATCCCCTGATCGGCGATCCTGCCGTTTCCATATCTTCAAATCATCGCCGGGCAGTGGCCCGGCTCCTACACAGCAAAAACGCAATTCAAAGTTATGTCTTCCATGAATATATCCTCTAAGCCGCCCGTCTTGATTATTACCGGCTACGGCGTTAATTGCGAAGCCGAGTCGCGCTTTGCCTGGGAGACAGCGGGCGGGAGCCCAAGGCTCATTCACTTGTACGACCTGTTGGCCGAGCCGCAGCGCTTGAAAGAGTTCAAAGCCTTGATGTTCATCGGCGGGTTTTCGTTTGGCGACCACATGGGCTCCGGGCACGTGCTGGCGCTGCGCCTCCGGCATCGCCTGCGTGATGAGCTTCAGGCGTTCATCGAAGCGGGCAATCTGATCCTGGGAGTGTGCAATGGGTTCCAGGTAATGGTCAAACTGGGCCTGTTGCCCGGTCTGGATGGCGATTATTTCACCCAGAAAATCGCCTTGCTGCCGAACGACTGCGGCGTCTTCCAGAATTTCTGGGTCCATTTGCGGTTTGAGGCGGCCTCGCCCTGCATTTTTACCAGGGGCTTAGGTCCC
>JACPGN010000175.1 GCA_016182435.1 Lentisphaerota bacterium
ATGCGGCGCGAAAATCGGAAATGCCAACAAAAAACACGGCGGCACGCCCCTGTTGCATTGGGCCGTCGGGAATGCAGAGTTCGTGCGATATTTGTTGGACCGTGGCGCGGATGCAGACGGAAAAGATTACAAAGGAATGACACCGCTGTTCGCCGCGGTGTTGCTCGGTTCGCCGGAGTCCTTGGGGCTTCTGTTGGATAATGGCGCGGATATAAACCAGGTGCTGGTGACAGAGTCCGATACGCTGTGCTGGGTGGGTTGGAGGGATGAGACGAAGCATCAGTTTGTGCGCCTCCATAATGTGACGCCCTTGCTGCTGGCGGTCTGCGGTTGGCGGCAAAACATGCTGGAAACATTATTGGCCCATGGTGTGGATGTGAATGCGCGCACACCTGAAGGCTACACCGCCTTGGTGGTTGCGGAAAAAACGCACAACAAAAAGTTCGCCGATTTGCTGCGCCGGAACGGCGCTGTGGAATAACGGCTCTGCCAAGAGGCATTTCCCGCTGGCTGAACTGTGCTGCGCGAGGCAGCGGGGCTGGCGGGATGCTCAGGTCAAGAATGCCGATTTATTCCTTATAGCATCCCAGCCGGGGAAAATACGGTGTGACCCGCATTTGACCCATATTGACCCATATTTGACCCATAATGACCCGTATTTGACCCGATTTGATACGTATTTGACCCGTATTGACCCGATTTGACCCATAATGACCCGTATTTGAAGCGATTCGGAAACGATAGAAAGCCTGTCTTGCTTTTGCCCAACCGTCTTAGGGAAGCTTAATGCTGTTGTAACCGGGGTTGCTCCGCAGACTTTTCACCCGCGGCCACACTCCCTGGCCAGCCTTATGCAGGCTGCAATAGGAAGAGCGCGATGCCGGCGGCCACGGAGGCGTTGAGCGAGGTGATGCGGCCTGAGCTGGGAATGCTTACGCAGTGATGGGCCTGATTGAGTATATGCTGCCCGACCGCGCGATGCTCGCCGCCAATCACCAGCAGCAGCTTTGGCAGAGGCAGCTTGGCGACCTGCGGCACGGTTTCCCGGCCGCGCGCATCCAGGGCCACCAGCGTGAACCCCAGGGGAAGAAGCGCCTTGACGTATTCGTTGGCCGTGTGATCCCGGGCAATCCGAAGATATTCGGTAGCACCGGCCGAGGCTTTGACCACCGAGGGATAGATTTCCGGAACGCCCCGCTTGGCCAGCAATACGCTTTGCCAGCCGAAAATTTCGGCGCTGCGCAAAATGGCGCCGACATTCTGAGGGTCTTCCACGTTGTCAATCAGCAGCAGGCGCCGGCTCTCCTGCAGCTCGGCCAGCCGGGCGTAAGGATAAGGCTGCGTTTCCAGGACGACGCCCTGGTGCTCGGTCGTGCGGCATAAATCAAAGAGCTGACGCTTGTCGGCTATGGTTACCGGCGCCTTGGCGGCGTCCAGCAACTCACGCAATTTACGGCGGCGCGAATCCATCCGGCCGCTGGCGGCCAAATAGGCCTGGTTGACCGCGCGCCGTCGGGCGCGCACCACCTCGAAGGCCGGATTGATCCCGTAAATATATTCGCTGGGCATGGTGGCCTGGTCCAATTTTGGCATGGTTCACGGTTCAGCAGTTCACAGTTATGGAGGTTGCTGATTTCCGCTTCAATCTGCTCAACCGTTCCGCCGAAGGCGGGTCCGCCTCCGGCGGCCACGGCGTCACCGCCGCGGCTACATAAAATCACGATTGTGCAAGCGCATCGGGACCGCCTTTGGCGGCCTAATTCTTCTTTGGCGGTTGGACTTGCTGCTTGAGATCGTCGCTGAGCAGTTCCCAGAGCCGGGGATGCGCCTCCACCAGCCGGGCAATATCCGCAAGATCCTTGAGGCGCTTGCTTTGTCTTCGTTCAGGCTCTTGCCAGACCTTCATCTTGCCCCGGAGCGTGTCTTCCAGGGAAGCTACGCGCAGGAGAATGCCATGAACATCGGCGGGAACGGACCGGGAAGGGAAGTCGGAATAAAAATCCTCCGTGCTGAGTTGGATGCTGACGGTCGAACGCCCCTTAAAATTGATGGACCACTCGTATCGCTCGGAACTAAACCCCGCCTGTTCAAGCAATGCTACCGCGCGCGGAATTGC
>JACPGN010000162.1 GCA_016182435.1 Lentisphaerota bacterium
TCAGTTTCCTGTTCGGGGCTCAAGATGTAGCGCTGGGTCTTGTCCTTGCTGGCCTGCAGGCTGTCCAGCCGTTGCCGGGTGGTTTCCAACTGTTCCTGGAGCGCGCGCTCCTGCATCAGCCAGCGCTGCTGCGCCGCGCGAGAAAGCTCCAGGACGCGGTCAAAGGGGCGGTCGAACCGGCCGCGCGCGCGGATCTGCGAGAGCGCCGCGCTGCCGGCAAGCTGTTCCAAAGCGTTGGCCAGGAAGTTGATGTTGTCGTTCAGCGGCTGGAATACGCGCTGACCGAAAAACGGTATTTCCTGCACGGCGAAGGCGTCGTAGAGCAGGTCCACATCGGCCACCAGAATCACGGTGCCGGCCTTGGCGCTTTCCTTGAGGGCCGGTGTTGTGTCCTCCGACTCGGCCTTCTCTGACGCGGCGTTAGTTTCCTTATCTGGGGCTGACGCTTCCTTGGGCTTGCCCTCCGGGAAAGCGGTTTTGAATTTGCCGTGCAGGCGGATGGCCAGGTTCATACGCTTCAACCCGCTCTGGAACTCGCGGCGGATAGCTTCCTCGCCCATCTGGGCGGTCATGGCGCTGATCAGCTCCGACTGGTCAGAGGAAACCAGCAGGGAACCGACACTCAAGCCGGGCGCGCCGCTCCCTGAAAATGCGCCGGAGGCCGGCAGCGAAAGGGCCTCCAGCGAGGATGTGATGATATCCTTACCGTCAATATTGAGCTGGCGGAGGCTTAAGAAGATAGGATTGTTTTCGATCGTATTGTCGCTGCGGCGCACGCGCGTGCTGGCATCAAGATCGGCAACGACTTTGTCGGGTTCGTAACTGATGCCCCAGGCTTTTGTCAAGCGGCTGAGGTCGGACATGGGGCGCCCCATGCCCATGGGCTGCTCCTGAGCAATAGCCTCGGCTATGCAGAAGGGGTCAATAAATGCCAACACTCTGCCGCCGCGCAGGACAAACTGGTCAATGGCATAAAGAGTTTTCTCTGAGGCGTTCTTGGGATGCACTACAACCAGCACATCCACATTGGTGTCAATCGCGTCCGACTCGGCGGGCAGTTGGCGGACTTCGTAATCCTTATCCAGGTCCTGGAACGCCACCCAGGGCGGCTGGCTTTTGGGCGGCGGCTGGCCCGGCAGGGCATAGGGAAACACACGCACCCCCATGACCGGCAAGCTGCTGAGGATGCCGACAACCGGTTTTTTCGGGTTAGCGAGGCCGGCGATCAAGTGGGTAATGTTGTATTCCAGCAATTCCTCGTTGCGCGGATCGAGAAAGGGAATGACCGTATGAGCGTCGCTTTTCACGGCCACCAGGCCCAGGTAGAGCGCAGGGGCCATGAGGCCGAGTTGTTCACCGGAGAGGCCGTAGCGCTGAGCCCATTCCTCGGCGTCTGAGTCCGGCCTGGGGTCATAGGTTTCCACCAGCACCTTGCCGCCCGAGGCCAACTCATATTCTTTCAGCAGGTCTTCAACCTGCTGGGCGAAGCGCTTCAGGGGCATGGGTATTTCCGGAGTAGAGCCGGAAAAGAAGAACTTCAATGTCACCGATTCGTCGAGCGACTTCAAGATGGCGCGCGTGCCCTCCGCGAGCGTATAGAGTTTTTCTTCGGTCAGGTCCGCCCGGGCGCGCACGCGGAGCAGCAGCACATTAGCCGCAATCAGGATGACCAGCAGGGTCAGCAGCCCGATCAGGCTGCCGGCGAATTTCCAGAGTTGCCGTGTTTGCATATTTGTATTCCTTTATTAAAAGCGTAACTACTCAGGTCTTCCCTTCGCTTGCTGTCATTCCCGCGAAAGCGGGAATCCAGGGCTCGTGCAGAGCCGTTTCGGATGAACTGGATTCCCGCGTTCGCGGGAATGACCTGAATAGTTGTTTTTGTTTTACAGTCAGGCGGCTTTCCGGTTTTCCAGCACCAGATGGGTGCCGAACAACATGAAGACCATCACGCTCAAATAATACGCGAAATCGCGCAAGTCCAGCACGCCTTTCTGAAAGGCCTCGTAGTGCGGCATGAAACTGAAGGCCGCCACGCCCCGCACCAGCCAGTCCGGCGCCCAGTGCACCATCAGGTCCGTTACCGGCGGCCAGCCGGCCAGCAGCAGAAACAGGCAGATGACCAGCGAAAGCACGAAGCTGATGACCTGGTTGCGCGACAGGGCCGAGGTCAGCATGCCGACGGCCAGATAAGCGCCGGAAAGCAGCAGGCTGCCGATGTAGCCGCCGATGATGGCGCCGCGGTCCGGCGCGCCCAGGTAGACCGTGGTTAAGACAATCGGAAAAGTCAGCGCCACGATGAGCCCGATAAAGATCCAGGCTGCCAGAAACTTGCCGAGGATCGCCTGCGTGGCGGTTACCGGCAGGGTCAGCAAGGTTTCAATAGTCCCGGAGCGGCGTTCTTCGGCCCAGAGCCGCATGGCCGCGGCGGGAACAAGCATGAGAAACACCCACGGGTGCCAGAAGAAAAAACCGCGCAGGTCGGCTTGGCCGCTTTCATAAAACCGCGCTACAAAAAACGTCAGGAACCCGAGCAGCATGAGAAATACAACCATGAACACATAGGCGACCGGCGACTCGAAGTAGGAGGCCAGCTCGCGTTTGATAATGGCTTTGGTATTGCGCAGGAAGTCCATCACTTAATCTCCTTGCTTGCTCTCGGTCAGTTCGCGGAAGACGTCGTCCAGCCGGCCTTCCAGCGTTTTCAGCGCAGTCACTTCCCAACCCGGGTTGGCTTTGAGCAGGCCCAAAATATCTTGCGCCAATCGGGGCGGCCCATTGCCGGATGCCCGGGGATAGACCACGACGCGGGGCAACTGAGCCTCCACGTGTTTGACCGAGGAAAGACTTTGCAGCTTGCTCACCAGGTCGCTGGGCGCCGAATGGACGGTCAGCTCGACCGCGCCGTGGCTGCGGCTGCGGGCTTTAAGTTCCGCCGGCGAGCCGTTGGCGACAATTCCGCCGTTGCGGATGATGATGGCGCGCGTGCAGATGGCTTCCACTTCCTCGAGGATGTGGGTGGAAATCACGATGGCCTTGCGCGCGGCCATTTCGCGGATCATGGCGCGCACAATATGTTTCTGGTTCGGATCGAGTCCGTCGGTAGGCTCGTCCATGATGAGCACCGGCGGATCGTGCAACAGCGCCTGCGCAAAACAGACCCGCTGCTTGTAGCCCTTGGACAGCGTGCCGATGGCCTGGTGCTGGACGTCGTGCAACCGGCACCTTTCAATAGTTTGCTGGACGCGCTCCTGCCGGGCGCGTCCGGTGAAACCCCGGATTTCGGCAATAAAGGCCAGATAATTCCAGACAATCATATCGGTGTAAACCGGCGCGTTTTCCGGCAGGTAACCTATCTGCTTCTTGGCGCGGATGGGCTCCTGGAGAATGTCGTGGCCCATAATCAGGGCCGTCCCCGCCGCCGGCGGCAGGAAGCCGGTGATCATGCGCATGGTCGTGGTTTTACCAGCGCCGTTAGGACCCAGTAAGCCCAGGACTTCGCCCTGGCCGACCTGGAAGGACACATCACGGACCGCCTGGATCAGGCCGAAAGATTTCTGGAGGCGCTTGACTGAGAGCATCGGCTCGCCTGTGTTAGTGGTACGCATGGGTTGAAAAAATCTGGACCTTATCGAATTGCAATTGCTCTGACAAGCGTATTTGTAATTGGCAGCTCAGCGGTTGCCAAGCCATATTTCTGGAGTATGATCCATGCTCTTTGAAAGTCTGAAAGAAAGCGCATGGATATCAACAATAGACCTCGATGGAAGATGTGGCCGTGGCTGGCGCTGGGCGTGATTCTGGCGGCGGCGGTCTACGAACTGCGCCGCCAGGCGCGGATCTGGTGGTGCGCCTGTGGCAAATTGAAATTTTTTGCCGGCGATATCTGGAGCGCCCACAACTCCCAGCATGTGTTCGATCCTTACAGCTTCACGCACGTGCTCCACGGGCTTGTGTTTTACGGAATTATTGCCCGGCTGTTTCCGCGAGTGTCGCTCGCCTGGCGATTTTGCATTGCCCTCGGGCTGGAAGCTTTGTGGGAGGTATTTGAGAATACGCAGTTCATTATCCAGCGCTACCGCGAAGCTACCATCGGGCTGGGTTATGAAGGCGATTCGATCGTCAACTCGCTGGGGGATATTCTGTTTTGCTCAATTGGCTTTGGGCTGGCGCGCTGTCTCGGATTGCGCTGGTCATTGGTTTTATTTGTGGCTACGGAACTGGCGTTGCTTTTCTGGGTCAGGGACAACCTGACCTTAAATATCCTGATGTTAATCTATCCGCTCGATGCCATCAAATCCTGGCAGATGATCCATTAGCGGCTAACAGAAAAATTAACAACAACATGTTGTGGGTTCGCAATAATGCTAAAACAAATAATGGTTTTATGTAGCTGCGGCGGTAACGCCGTGGCCGCCGAGGGAATCCACGCCGTTTCCACCTTGGCGGATCCGCCTGAGGAGGAGATTTTCTTGGGTTGCGGGCATAGCCCGCATTGCGCATAATGGATTCTTATTGTAAGGCGCTTCGGCCCGGTGTCAATCACGCATTGGGCGAACCCATGGGGGACTTGCTTCTACCCGGTAAGTGGAGTAAGGTGCCGTCTTTCCGGTTGTCGTAATTCCCTTGTTGATGTGCAGGAATAGAGGTCCACTGTGAAGAAATCCAACGGCGCGTCATGTAATCCAAGTGCCAGGCTTTTTGACTTTCTGACCTCGATGAAGTTTGCGCTCTTGATCGTCTTCCTGATTGCCCTGGCCTGCGCCGTGGGCACGCTTTTGCCGCAGGGCGCGGAGGTTGCCGACTATTTACAGCACAACCCGGCCGCAACCGGCCGCATGGAATTGTTTGCGAAGCTGGGCTTGACCAATGTCTTTTTCTGCTGGTGGTTCCTGGCTTTGCTGGGCATCCTCAGCGGGAATCTCCTGGTCTGCGTTTCCCGCCGGCTTTTTGCATTGCGGCGCTCCTCAGGCCTGAGCCGCCTGCGCATTGCCGGAACCGCGCTGGTCCATCTCAGCCTGCTGGCCATCTTTCTGGGCGGACTGATTCGCGGCCTATTCTCCGAGCGAGGCTTTATTGAGTTTCGCGAAGGCGAAAGCGTTACATTTTTTTCCACGGAAACTGGACGCGTCCAACTGCCTTTTGCCGTCCAACTGCTCAAGTTTGAAATCGAGAGATATCCGGCCAAGGTGGGGTTTGCCCAGGATGAAAAGGATGTCTATTCGGAAACTTTGGTTATCACCTGGCCGGAACGGAAGTTCCGAGCCGTTTTAACGGTTGAACCAGGAGCCCAACAGGTCGTGTCCCCCAAAAGCCGGAAGGGGAGTGCACCTGAATCGTTTCAGGTCAGCATCGTCCGGCGGGTCACGGATTTTGTGATTGACACAACTACCAGGGAAATTACCAGCCGCTCGGATGAACTGCGCAATCCGGCAATTCTGGTGCGCGTCAGCGGCGCAGTGGGCGCGGCCGAACGCTGGGTATTCGCGCGCTATCCCGACGACTTCAATATGCCCTCCGGGAGCGCTACGAATTCGCTGCCGATCCCTTTCGACATGAACTACGAGGTCACCCCAGCGCGCAAGGCCCCGATAAAGGCCTTCAAGAGCAGTCTCCGAATTCTGGACGACCAGGCCGTGCGCTGCGAAAAAACAATCGAAGTCAATGCCCCGCTCTCGTTCGGCGGCTATACGTTTTATCAATCCGGGTATGACGAGAAAGACCCGACCTGGACCTCGCTGCAGGTCGTGCGCGACCCCGGCGTGAGCGTCGTCTACCTGGGCTTCGCTTTGATGACCCTTGGTCTTTTGCTCACAACTTATGTGCGCGTTAATAGTATGGGATAAGCCCAATAATTGGTGTCCAAAATAATATTCCCTCTCCCTTGGGAGAGGGTAGGGTGAGGGGAATGCCATGACCGTGTTGTTTAATCTCAGTCTGGCGGCCTGCTTGGCCGCGCTTGTGCTTGCGGCGGCCAATATGTTTGCTGCCCGTCGGCCGTTGGCCGGCGCGGCTACACTGCTATTGTCGGCCGGTGTTCTGGCGCTGACGGGTTACCTGGGCTGGCGCTGGGTGGAAGCCGGACGTCCGCCCTTCGGCAACATGTTTGAATCGCTGGTGGTGCTGGCCTGGGCCGTGGTGGTTGTCTACCTGGCATTGAGTAGCGCCCGCCGGATACCGGCCCTCGGCGCGGCCGCGGCTCTACTGACCACCCTGGTGCTGGCTTATGCCAGCACCTTTGAATCCGATATCCAGCCGCTGATGCCGGCCTTGCGCAGCAACTGGCTGACCATCCATGTTTTCACCTGCATGCTCGGTTATGGCGCTCTTTCCCTGTCTTTCCTGGCGGCCATCGGCTACCTCGTCAGCGCCCGGACTCTCAGCAGTCCCCACGCTGAGGTTCGTGAAACTTTTGAGAGTGTCACGGCCAAAACCATCTCTTTCGGATTTCTTTTTCTCAGCGTAGGCATTATTACCGGCGCCGTGTGGGCCAATTCCGCCTGGGGCACCTACTGGTCGTGGGACCCGAAGGAAACCTGGTCGCTGATCACCTGGCTGGTCTACGCCATCTATCTGCATTGCCGTTTCATGCGCGGTTGGCGCGGCCGTCGCGCGGCTTACCTCGCCATCGTCGGCTTTCTTTGCGTGGTGATTACCTATGTCGGCGTCAATTTCCTGCCCCTGATGAAAGGCCTGCACAGTTACGCCCGATGATCGGAATTTCAAAATTATATTGCGGGACGGTTGAGCCCTCCGACCCATTGCGCTATGGCCGCCAGACGCGCGATCTGCCTGCGCATTTGTTGCAGTATTCCAGCGATAAGAAGCCGGTGGTGGTCTGGAACGTAGGGCGGCGCTGCAACTTGCGCTGCCTTCATTGCTATTCAGAGTCTCACGACCGCGCCTACGAAGGCGAGCTTACGCTGGCGGAGGGGTTCCGCCTGATTGATGACCTGGCCGATTTCGGCGTGCCCGTGCTCCTTTTCTCCGGCGGCGAGCCGCTGCTGCATCCTGCGATCTTCAAGTTGATCGAGCACGCCGTGAAGCGCAACATGAGAGCCGTTCTCTCCACCAATGGCACGCTCATAACGGCCGAAGCCGCCGAGCGGCTCGGCGCCGCCGGCATCGCTTATGTGGGCATCAGTCTCGATGGCCTGGCCGCCGCCAAC
>JACPGN010000032.1 GCA_016182435.1 Lentisphaerota bacterium
ATTTATCTGCCGATTTCCCACCACCTGATGGCTCGCGGAGGGCGCCGGGACCTGCGGCCACGCCAAGAGCGTGGCAAGCGCATTTATCCCGCGCTGCGCGGGATAGCCAGCCACAGCCAGGTATTCGCCCAGTGCCGCAACTGGCTGCGCGCCGAAATGCCGGCGATGGAGCTTGTTCCCGTCGCCAGCACCGCCCGGGCGGCGGAGTTGGCCGCCAAGGATCGGCGCGTTGCGGCCATTGCCAGCAGCCTGGCGGCCGAGTATTACCATCTGCGTATTCTGGCGCGAGATATCCAGGATTTAAGCGGCAACACTACCCGCTTCCTGGTAATCGGCCGCTCATTCGGGCCGGCTACCGGCGACGATAAGACCTCGCTTTTCTTCGCCGTCAAGCACAAGACCGGCGCCCTGCACAGCGCCCTTTCTTCGCTTAAGAAATACGGGCTCAATATGACCAGGATTGAGTCCCGGCCCAACAAATCGAAGGCCTGGGAATACCTCTTCTTTGTGGATCTGGAAGGCCATGTGGCCGAAGAAAAGGTGCGCAAGGCGCTGCGCGACCTGGAGCGCCATTGCACGCTCATGACCGTCCTGGGCGCCTACCCGAAAGCGCCCGAACACACAGACTGACGACGGATGACGGACGACGGATATGTGACAAAGATCGAATGCCAAGAATCAGTAATCAGATCCGCCATAAACCATCAACCATTATCCATTAACCATTCACTATTGACCATCAACCATTCACCATTAACCATTGACCATTCACCATTAACCATTGACCATTCATGAAGCAGATCGCCAATGCCTGGATCGCGGACTTGCCGATGTATGAGCCGGGCAAGCCGATCGAGGAAGTGGCGCGCGAGTTGGAGTTCGAGTCGCTCGCCGACATCGTCAAGCTGGCCTCCAACGAAAATGCCCTTTCCCCCTCTCCGCTGGCGGTGCGGGCAATGAAGCGCGCGGAGCGCCAGATGCACCGCTACCCGGACAGCAGCGCGCACCGGTTACGACTGGCCCTGGCGCGGAAGCTCTCGGTCAAGCCCGAGCAACTCCTGATTACCAACGGCAGTAACGAGGCCATTGAGCTGATCGGCCACGTGTTCCTTTGCCCCGGCGTGGACCTGGTAATTTCCGAGTGCGCATTTGCCATCTTCCGGCTGATCGGCGAGCTATTTCGCGCGCGAGTGATCAGCGTGCCCATGAAGGATTTCCGGCACGACCTGGATGCCATGCTCGCGGCGATTACGCCCCAGACCCGTGTGGTCT
Organism: Lentisphaerota bacterium; assembly: GCA_016182435.1. Next base: position 1,273 of record JACPGN010000032.1, read on the forward strand.
TTATCGCCAACCCCAACAATCCCACCGGCACAATGGTCAGCGGCGCGGAGCTGGACTTGTTCATCCAGCAGGCGCCGCCGCACGTGGTCGTGGTCCTGGACGAGGCCTATATTGAATTGCTGAGCGAAGACCAGCAGCCCGACGTTCTCAAGCACGTCCGCGCCGGGCGCAAGGTTATTATCCTGCGGACGTTTTCCAAGACCTACGGACTGGCCGGCTTACGCATCGGCTACGCCGTGGCGCCGGAAGAAGGCGTTCAATTACTCCAGCGCGTGCGCCAACCCTTTAACGTCAACGCTATGGCCCTGGCGGCGGCCGAAGCCGCCTTAAACGACGAAGCCTTTCTCCGCAAAACGCGGCGCCTGGTTCGCTCCGGCCTGAAGTTTTTTGCCGAGCATTTGACGCGCCTGGGCATTGCCTATGTGCCGGCGGTGACCAATTTCATGCTGGTTGAGACCGGCCAGGCGCGCGCAACGTTTCAAGCGTTGCAGAAGGAGAAAATCATCGTGCGGCCCATGGATGGCTACGGCCTCCCCGACCATGTGCGCATCACCATCGGCACGCTCTCGGAAAACCAGCGCTGCCTCCAAGCCCTCGCCCGCGTGCTGAACAAGCCTGAGCCGCAATTTGGGGAGAGCGGGAATTAAGCGGCCAAAGGCGGCAACTCTTACAACAAAAAATTAGCCACAAAAAGGCACAAAACTCACAAGATGAATAAGCGGATGATTTTGCTGTGTTTCCCTGGCCGAGCCCGGGCAGGCTTGTGCATCTTTGTGGCAACGTTAAAATTCCTGTGCCTTGAATTATTCAAGGCAACTATGCTGTTGCCACCGGCGGGGAATCATCAATCCGCGGTTCTTCCGCCACAGCAGCCGGCGTGGCCAACGGTTCCCGGGCTTCCTCGCGGGGCGCGGCCTCTTTTTCAACCGCCTCCAGAGCCGGCACCTCAGCGGGTGATGGCAAGGACGCCTCGGCAGCCTGATGCTCTTTGAAGCGCATGGAAATCATCCGGGAGACCTTGTCGGCCTCCATCGTAACTCCGTATAATGTTCCGGCCGCGCCGATTGTCTGGCGGTTGTGGGTAATCACCAGGAATTGGGACTGGTTCACAAAGCCCTGTAGCACCTTGACGAACCGGTGGATATTGGAATCGTCCAGGGCCGCATCTAATTCGTCCAGCAGACAGAAGGGGCTGGGCTTGACCATGTAAATGGCGAACAGCAACGCCACGGCCGTCATGGTGCTCTCGCCGCCCGAGAGCAGGGAAATGCTCTGCAGCCGCTTGCCCGGCGGCCGGGCATAGATCTCAATGCCGCATTCCAGAATGTCTTCTTCGTCGGTCAGGATCAGCTTGGCGGTCCCGCCGCCGAATAACTGCTGGAACATGGCTTGAAAATTTTCGTTGATCTGGGCAAAGGTTTTCGAGAACAGTTCCGTTGTGGTCTGATTGATTTTGCGGATCAGGTCCATCAACTGCTGCTTGGATTTTACCAGGTCATCCTGCTGGTGCGTCAGAAAATCAAAGCGCTCCTGCAACTGCTGGTATTCATCTATGGCGCCCGTGTTGACCGGCCCCATGGCTTCAATCTTGGCGCGCAGTTCCGCAACCTGGCTTTCAATGGCCTCCAGCGCGGGCCGGCCGCCTTCCGACCATTCCGGTTCCGGTTCCGCCGGGATGGCTTCCGCCGTCAGGCGATATTCGCTGGTCAAGCGCTCCAGGATATGCTCGTGTTTCATCCGGGATTCGGCGCACTTTACTGCTTGAGCCGTTCATCCAGAGCCTTGAATTCAACCTGCTGCTGTTCGCGCTTCTCCTGGAGCGCGAGCAGGCGCTCTTGCTGAGTCTTGCGCAGCGTCTCAAGTTCAGGGATGCTGTGCTGCTGCTCCGCTACCGTGCGCTTGAGCCCCTCAATAGTGGCGCGGTATTCTTCCACCCGCGCCGCGCGTTCTTTAATCATAGCTTCAGCCTGCGCAATGCGCTCACCAAGCGGCTCTCGCTGCTCCGTCAGGTGCTCAAGCTCCTGGCGTTGCTGGGCCACGCGCACGTTGGCCGCCATGACTTCATTCAATGAGCGCTTGTGATCCTGTTCCAACGCCTGCAGCGCGCGGTTTCTGGTTTCCACGCCTGGCTTGATTTCGGCGCGGCGCGCCTGACAACCATCCATTTCGGCAATCATCGTGCTCTTGCGCTCGGGCGAACTGCCCTGTTTCTCAAGTTCCTGCAGTTCAAAGGTCACCGTTTCCAGGTTGTCCCGCACTTGGCCGGCCTGCCGCACTACCAGCTCCCGTTCGCCTTCGTGCCGGGCCAGCTCCCGATGTTTTTCATCCAGAACCGCCCGTGCGCG
>JACPGN010000170.1 GCA_016182435.1 Lentisphaerota bacterium
CGCTGGGCAGCGGATTTTCGGATATTTCGGGCGTCCGTAATTCTTCGGGAAGGATATACCCGATGGGACTGAAGGGGTCCCGCAACGTGAGAGCATAATCGGCCTCGTACCCCGCTGGCGCCTTCGGCCGCGCGGCCACGGCAGTGTTCGAGGACACTTGCTCGCCAGCTTGGGCCGGGAGCCAGGCGTTCATCACCAAAGAGACAGTAACTACTAGTAATAAAAACTTCATTGGTGTCGAATACAAATAAATTTTTAGCCAGGCGAAAAATTTATTCAGGGCGCCTTTGATTGCGCGTTCTGTAAAAATGCCGGACGCTGATCAGGGTCGGCCCAGATCAGCCAGCCGACCACGAAACTGAAGATATGGATATTGGGAGCATTCTCCTGGGGCACGATATTAATCGCGGAAATCGAAAGCAGCGGATTGCGCTTCTGGAGCGTATGAAAGCAACGGGCCAGGTCATTGACCCCCGCGCGCCCCACCACGCGCACGCGATAGATCTTGAACAAGTCGCTCCAGCCGGCCACGCTGATCAGATCGAATTCCTGCACAGTCTCAACATGGATATTAAATTGCGCGCAGGTCGCGCGAAGCTGCTGCTCCCTGGCCAGCAGGTAGTTGCCGAGCACCGGCAAGGGCATATTGGTTGCCAAAGCGCGGATATCGGCGCGGGTCTGCGCCAGGTTGTGCTGGATTTCCGCTCCTTTGCCAACCACCTCCCGGGCTTTATCCAACTGTTCGCGCAATTCGCGCGCGCTGGCGCGATTGGATTTAAGGGAGCCAACCATGGGAACTATGGTGAGCTGAATAATCACAAAGAAGGCTATGGCCCCCCCGATCCCGCCGGCAAGTAATTGAAACTGTTTTTTGGTCAGGGACAATTGCGGCATGGCGGCCATCCAATCTAAGGCGGGCTAAAGCCCGCAACCCAGAAAATCTCCTCCTCAGGCGGATCCGCCTATGGCGGAAACCACTGACCTGCCCGCAGTGCTACGCTCAGCGTTGCAGGCGGGTTACACTGATGGCACGGATGGGGAAAGCCGCCCCCATTCCATATCCGTGCTATCCGTGGCATCCGTGGTTCCGCCCTGCCCGCATTGCTGCAAGCGCTGCAGGCGGGCTGTGCGGATCCGCCAGGGCGGAAATATTTTTGTTTTTCATAGCTATTGCGCCGGGGCGCCCGGCGCAACCAGTAGCCGCGGCTTCAATTTGCACTCGATATCAAAAACCCGGATATCCTGCTCATCGCGCGCTTTCGAGGCCGCAAAGCTCTTCACCTCGACTTGCTCCATAAGGTCGGGGAACGGCGGCTCGCTTTTCAGCGCCTGGTACAAACGCTTAACATCGGCCTCGGGATATTCCCCGCCGACCCGGCCTTTCAGGTGGATAACGCCGGTCCGTCCAAAGGCGCTCGCCACGGCCTCCACCTTCTCATTGAGCACAAACTGGGTCAGTTGGACCGATAACGGCACGGAGCGCTGCAAGCCGCGCAAGAACCGATAGGCATCCAGCCGCGAATCGCTCCATCCCCGGATGACCATCCCCGGATGACCGCCATCAGACTCTGCACTTCCTTCAATTCCTTTTCCAGGTTAATGACCTTTTTATACTCAGGATCAATCCGGCGCTTCTCCTGTTCAACCGTATTCCGGTCATGCTTGGCCACCCGGTGGCTCGTATAGAGAATCGCAAAAAAACTTAAGGCCACCGCCGGAATGATAATGGCCGCGAGCCGTATAACGAATTTGGGGCTCACCGAACTGCCGCTGCGGCGTTCGTTGTCGAGCAGGAAGTCCACTTGCAGGTTCATGGTCTTAAACCTCCAACCCGATCCGCGCACTTGCGCACGGATGGGGAATGGTTAATGGTCTATGGTTAATGGTTAATGCGGCCGGATTGCTCTAAAGTTATCACGGCTTATTTACGCCAGCGCAACGTATTTATTTAACGTCACGATGACAGAACGCACTACATTATTTCGTAGTGATTAAGTCATCACCCATTAACCATCACCCATTAACCATCACTCGTCAAGTTTCACCCGCCGGTCCCCGCCCGGCTTTCTTCAAACCGGGCCAGGGCCGCGCCCACGGCCGCGGCAAATTGGCAGCGGCTCCCTTCCAACTTCCCGCTCAGGGCTTCGGGCAATAACTTAAGGCCCGCGAAAGGATTCCAGGTGCTGACCTCCAGCCCCACCGCCGCCTTGATTTCATTCAGCCAAACGCGCGTCACCCCCGGATCGTCGGGAACAAAAATCCTGGAAATATGGCAATTCTCGCGCCGCTCCACAAAATTCTGCGAGATGACGAGCTGCTTGATAAACGGGTCAATCAGATCCTTGACCAGATGAGAAATGTCAAAGGACTGGTCCTTGATAATATTCTGGGCCGTCTCGCGATCAGCCCCCATGCCGCGCTCGACACGTTCCAGCAGGCTGAAATGCCCGAAATCAAACTTGCGGATTAAAACTAACTCGCGCTTTTTAAAGAAAGCGAAATACGTGTCGCGCGAACCAAACTCAATGACCCCGACCGCCTCGTCCGGCGCGGCTAAAGCTACCCCATGCAGAAAGGCTGACATGACCGCCAAGCCGCTCAGTTCCACCGAAATAGGCGCCGGTATGCCCGCCGGAAAGACGGCACAGGCCGACTGAACCTTGGATTCCGGAATGGCCACCGTCAGCAACCTGGTCTCGGAGCGGGTCTGGCTGATCAGGCGATAACCGAACCGGAAGGTGCCCTCGCCCACGCCCATGTGTTCGCGAATTTGTTCCTCGACCTTGCCATCCTGGGTGCCGGGCAAATTCAACAACTTGACGACCGCATCGGATGCCGGAATACAGATCACAACGTACCGGGCAATCAGGCCTTTGGGCAGTTCAAAGGCTCGTATCTGCGCTTCGTCGCTGAGATCCACGGCTTTCAACATGTCCGCGGCGGTTACCACCACGTCCGCGCCACTCACTTTTAAACGAACACAGCGCACGGCCCCCGGATCAAAATCCACCGCCAGCAGATCCTGGGGCGGCCGGCGCAACACGCGCAGCATCTTTTCAGCCGTGCGCAGTTGGTCGAGAATGGCCATCGCTTATTCTTCGATCTTAATGGCTTCCACCGGACAATTGTCCGCAGCCTCCCGACAGGTCTCCAGGGCCTCATCGGGCACTTCCGCCACGCGGACTTTGGCAATCGCATCGTTCATTTCAAATACCGCCGGGCACGTATCCACACACAGCCCGCAGCCGGTGCACAGGTCAGGATCCACGATCGCTTTCATCAGCAACCTCCTATCTGGTTTTGGGTTTAATCTAAACCATTTCGAGCCTAATGACAAATTAAAAACGAGGGGGCATTTTTAAAGAGTCGCGACATCAAAAACAAAGCGACACCCAGGCAACTCGCTTACCTTTGCCGGAAATGCCGCCGCTGCCGGCCACGGGCCTTATCGAGCTTCTGGAACGACTGGCTTTTCCAAGCGGGCGCACCGGCATGGCGCTCAGCACCTTGAACGACAAAATCAATCTGCCGCTTGTCAAAATCCACGCGCACCGCAAAAACTTTCAGGCGGTCGCCGAGGGCAAAGCGCACCTTCCCGGCGCGCAGCACCTGGCGCTGTTCATCGTAACGGACAAACTCATCGGCGAGCGT
>JACPGN010000171.1 GCA_016182435.1 Lentisphaerota bacterium
GCGTTTGATGGGGAACTGGTAATTGCCGGCATGCGCGGCTGGAAATACCAGCCGATCCTGGAGCGTTTGCGCGCCTCGCCCCGCGCCGGCGCCATACGCTATCTTGAGTATGTCAGCGATGAAGAGTTAGCGGCCTTATATACCGGCGCTGAATTGTTTCTATTTCCATCACTCTATGAAGGATTTGGATTTCCGCCGCTGGAGGCTATGTGCTGTGGAACCCCGGTGCTCGCATCAACGGCCGGGTCGCTCCCGGAAGTGCTGGGCGATGGCGCCCGGCTGATTCCCGAGTTCGCTGCCGGCCGCTGGGCCACCGAAGCTTTGCAAGTGCTCGCTGACGGCGCCCTGCGGCGCAGCATGGTCGAAAAAGGACGCGCCTGGGCCCAGCGCTACACCTGGCGCGAAACGGCCCGGCAAACCTGGGCTATTTACCGGAAGGTGGCCGTATGAAAATCGCCATTGATGCCCGCTGGATTTTCAGGGAAATGTCGGGGATTGGCTCCTATACCCGCGAATTGATCCGCCACCTGGCCCTCCTGGATTGCGCGCATAGGTTCGTGATTTATTTCAGCGACCCGGCTCTGCGCGAGCGCACCATCGCCGAAACCGAATTGAGCCGCGCGCCCAATTTCACCACCGCGCTTCTGCCATTCGGTCTGTTTTCTATTCCCAACCAACTGCGCCTGCCCCGCCGGCTGGCCGAAGACGGTCTGAACGTTTTCCATTCCCCGAATTACATGATCCCCCTGCGGGCCTTTCCCAGGGGACGGCCAGGGCCCATCCGGTGTGTAACGACCATCCATGACTTGATTCCGCTCATGTTTCCCGCCTACACCCCGCGCGCCTGGAAACGGCGGTTCTTCCCGCTTTATCGCTGGCTCATGCGCGAGGTGGCCGCGCGCGCGAATCTGATCCTGACCGATAGTCAATCGGCGCGCGCCGACGTCCTCCGTTATCTGCGAGCGCCGCCGCAGCGGGTGCTGGCTATTCCGCTGGGCGTTCTCAAAAAGTTTCAGCCGCTCAAGCGGGCCGACTGGGCGCCCGGCGGTGGCGGGGCTGAAAAAACAATTCTCTGGGTAGGCCGGGCGGACCCTTATAAAAATCTGGTGGGCTTGATTGAAGCCTTTGCCGCATTGCTCAAGCAATACCGGTTGTCGGTGGAACTGCATCTGGTCGGTCCACGGGACCAGCGCTACCCGGAAGCCCAGCGCAGCGCCGTGCGTCTGGGAATTTCAGACGCGGTAAAATTCCTGGGCTACCTGCCGGACGACCGCCTGGTGAGCGAGTACCAGCAGGCCGATCTATTTGTGCAACCATCGTGGTATGAAGGGTTTGGCTTGCCAGTGCTGGAAGCTTTTGCCTGTGGCGTGCCGGTCATCTGCAGTAACAAAGGCGCGCTCCCCGAGGTGGCCGGCAGCGCGGCGCTGACGGTCCAGCCCCAGGATACGCTTGGCCTCACCGAAGCCATGCGGCGCTTGCTGACTGACTTTCGCTTGGCGCGCGACTTGGCTGAACGCGGCGTGCAACAGGCGCAGAAATACACCTGGGAAGCCACCGCGCGCCAGACCCTGGCGGCCTATGAACAAGCGGCTTCTCTATGAAGGATTGAAATTCAAGCAAAGCAAACGCTCAACATCCAACCCCGCGGGACGCGGGGCAAGCGCCCAATTTATCCCGCTCAGAGCGGGACGTCGAATGTCGAATGAGGAATGCAGCTTTTCATGTAGCTGCGGGCGTAAGCCCGTGGTAATGATCGCCGAGGAATCCACGCCCTTATGGGCGCGGCTACAAAGATTGAAATTCCCATGACCCTATTCCCCGAACAATCAAATCGGAAATCGGAAATCGGAAATCGGAAATTCCCCGACCGGGTGATCCTCGCGCACGACTGGCTGACGGGGATGCGCGGCGGCGAGCGCGTGCTGGAGGTCTTGTGCCGCCTGTTTCCCCAGGCGCCGCTTTACACCTTGATCCATAATCCGGCGGCTGTTTCCGATAGCATTAACGCGCATCCGGTGACAACTTCCTGGCTCCAGTGCGTGCCGTTCATCCGCAAGAACTACCGCTATTTCCTGCCATTTTTTCCCGGCGCCATCGAGCGTCTGCAAGCCGCGCCCGCGGACTTGCTGATCAGCACGAGCCACTGCGTCGCCAAGGGCCTGCGGGCGCCTTCCGGCGCCCGGCATCTTTGTTATTGCTTTACCCCCATGCGCTATGCCTGGCTGTTTTATGAGGAATATTTCGGCCAGAACCCGGTCAAAAAAAAGATACTGCAACCATGCCTGAGCCGTTTACGCGCCTGGGACCGCAAGGTCAGCAGCCGCGTGGACCACTTCGTGGCCTTGAGCGCTCACGTGCAAAAACGTATTCAGACATTCTATGGCCGCGAAGCCGATGTGGTCTATCCGCCGGTCAACCTGTCATTCTGGACGCCTGCTCCGGAAGCGGCCGATAAAGCTCAACGCCTTGTCCCCCGTAGCTTTAGCGAAGGGGGATCTACGCTCCACGCGCCTGGGCGAAACGCTCCGGCGGAGCCTGGCGCTCCAAATGCCGCCGGGACTTACGACTTGATTGTCTCCGCCCTGGCCCCGTATAAAAAAATTGATCTGGCCGTGCGCGCTTACAATCGTCTGGGGTTCCCGCTGAAAATAGTCGGCACGGGCACGGAATACCAGCGCCTGCGCCGGATGGCGCTCGCCCGCATCGAATTCCTGGGCCAGTTAGACGATGAGCGTATCCGCAACCTCTACCGCCATTGCCGGGCGCTGATCTTCCCCGGCGAGGAAGATTTCGGTATTGTGCCGGTTGAAGCCCAGGCCTGCGGGCGGCCGGTGGTGGCTTTTGGCTATGGCGGCGCGCGGGAAACGGTCGTTGCCGGCCAAAGCCGCCATAGCCTGGAACCCGGCCGTCATCCGGGCCAATGCCTTGCGTTTCAGCGAAGAAAACTTTATCAGCGGCCTGACCGCCAGCATTACCCGGTGCATGGGGACATGATGGCAACGCCACACCGCTTGGCCCTGAAAAACCCACTGGCCGGGAAAAACCCGGTTGACGTCTCACCCGCTGTAAGATATTCTCTTACAGCAAGGGGAGGAAAATATGAGAAGCACCATCACGATTAGTCTGCCGGACCCCATTCGTAAGGAACTCGACCGGATGTCGCGGAACGAAGGCGTCTCGCGCAGTGACATTGTGCGCGAGTCCATTCGGGATCTTCTGTTTGTGCGCAGATTCCGCAGTCTGCGCAAGACGATGGTCGCCAAGGCATCCCGGCGCGGCGTCTCTACGGATCAGGACGTCTTTGACAAGGTGTCATGAGAATCGTGCTGGACACGAACGTCCTTGTTGCCGCGTTCATTGCGCATGGAACCTGCAACGAGCTACTCGAACACTGCGCCCTTCGGCACGTCATCGTCCTGTCCAATTACATCCTCGATGAACTGCGGGTTGTGCTTTCGAAAAAGTTCGGTTTCAACGCGGCCGAATGCAGAGAAGTCCTCGCTCTGCTGCGGAGTCGTTGCGTCCTCGTGCAGCCAGCCCAGTTGAGGAGTAAGGGCCGTGCGGATCCGGATGACGATGCCATCATCGGCACAGCCGTTGCCGGAAATTGCGACTGCCTCGTCACGGGTGACAAAGCCCTTCAGGAACTCAAGGCGTATGGCCGGACGGCCGTCGTTTGCCCGGGGGACTTCTGGAGGTTCGAGGAAGGCAAGGCCGAACATTGAAAGGGTTGGCCATCTTCTCATGAACTACCGCAACTCCTATTCATTCTCGTCAGGCCTGACGCCCGCGGTGCGCTTCCTGCTGGTCGGGACGGTGGTCGCCTTCTTTGCGCAGGCCCTTGCCGACCGTCTGACCGGCGGCGTTTTCACGGCCGCGCTCAGCTTGAGCCTTGCCGGAGTGCTTAAGCTGGAACTCTGGCAACCAGTGACGTACCTGTTCCTCCACGGCGGCCTCTGGCACCTGATTCTGAATATGCTGGGTTTATTTTTCTTCGGGCCGGACACGGAACGAACGATCGGCACCCGGCGGTTTCTGACGCTCTATTTTGCCTGCGGCATCCTGGCCGGGTTGGGTTGGATATTTATCAGCGGCATGTCGGGGGGTTACTGCCTGGGCGCCTCCGGCGCAATTTTTGGCGTGCTGGGCGCGTTCGCCGCATTGTTTCCGCAACGGCCGGTGACCTTGCTGGTCTTCTTTGTTGTGCCCGTAACCCTGCGCGCCCGGACGCTGGCGCTGGCCCTGGGCCTGATCAGTCTGCTCGCGCTCATCAGTCAGCCGGGTCAAATTGCTTATGCCGCCCACCTGGTCGGCGGAGTTGTAGGCTATCTTTATGGCCTGGCGGAAGCCAATGCGGGACAAGGGCGCGGGTATTTCCCCAACCCGCGCCAGTGGTGGAATGACCTGCGCTGGCGCTGGCAGCGGCGCAAATTCAAAGTCCTGAGCGCCGCAGGAAGTGGATGAAGTCCTGGCAAAAATATCCAAGTGGGGCATGAACCGCCTGACCCCGCGCGACCGGGAAATACTGGATCGCGCCAGCCGGAGGAGATAAGTGGACCCACAACCCCAAAAAAATCAACCACGGATTACACTGATGACACGGATGGGGAAAGCCGTCTCCATTCCATATCAGTGTTATCCGTGTCATCCGTGGTTCCGCCTGCGCGGATCCGCGAGGGCGGAAATATTCTTGTTTTTCATAGCGGTTGTTCACATATCAGGTGCTATAGCAAGCGCACTACTACCAACCACCATCACGGATAAAACTAAGGAGGCCGGCATGAAGATCAAGGAACATCGCAGCGGCGTCTGGACGCCGGGTCTGACCGACGAAGAAAAAGCAACACTCTTCAGCATTGCCCAGGATACTTTGACCTGGTGCGTGAGTGAAGCCGCCGGCGAGCGCAACAGGAAAAAAGAGCCGTTTGCCATCGAGTCCTACGCCGTCACGCCCAAATTGAAAATGCCCCTGCACACCTTTGTGACCCTCAAGATCAGGGGCGAA
>JACPGN010000172.1 GCA_016182435.1 Lentisphaerota bacterium
CGTCACAAAGGCGCCGGTGAGAATATCCAGATAATGGCGGGCCGTCTTTTCGTTGGTTCCCAGCGACCGCGCCAACTCGGAGGCATTCCAAATCTGGCCGTGATAATGCGCGATCATTATCCAGAATCGCCGCAACGTTTCTGCCGGCACACGGATGCCCAATTGCGGAATATCCCGTTCGAGAAACGTGGCCATAAAGGCTTGCCGCCAGCGCCAGGATTCCGCCTCCGATTTGGCCAGAAAGGAACGGGGAAATCCGCCGCGCACCCACAGGCGACCGATCGCCTCGGCGTTAATCTCATCAGCGGCAAAACCGGGCACCTGAACAAACTGCACCCTGCCGGCCAACGATTCCGAAATCCCCTTCACCAAGGTCGGCGAAGCGCTGCCCAGCAACAGAAACCGTGCCGACAATGGATGCCGGTCGACAAGGGGGCGCAACACGGCAAACAAGTGCGGCATCCGCTGGATTTCGTCAATGATGACCAACCCCCGGAGCGGGCTGAGGGTCGTTTCCGGCGTCGCAAGTGACGACCGATCGGCCGCTTTTTCAAGATCGAAGACGTGCGTATCCAGCCTCTTTCCGGCCACCATGCGGGACAACGTGGTTTTTCCTGTTTGCCGGGCGCCCAGGAGCGCCGTTACGGGGGCTTCCTGAAGAGATCGCGCAATTTGCTTCAGCAGGCGAGGTCTTTTAATCATAATGCCTTGTTGCATATTCGGATGCTATCTACGAATATTCCCGTATGCAAGAACAATATTCATGCGGCCGTAATCCCTCAGCCATCTGGGTAGGTTGTGAACCTCAATGTTGTCATTCCCGCGACCTTCCTTCGCCCGCCGTAGCGGGCTACGCGAAGGCGGGAAGCGGGAATCCAGCATTGCCTGCCCGGCCACAGGCCAGGGATTTTTCTGGATTCCCGATCAGGTCGGGAATGACAATCAGACCACAAGGCCTTACATGCGGCCTTCGAGACCTCCCCCGCAAGAGTTATCCAGGATTGCGTTAAGGCGGGCTGTGCCCGCCTTAAGTGGGATATGCCCCTCTCTTGGTCGTGTTCTGAACGTCAGTCAAATTTCCGGCGTCCAGTGCGGCTCTCGGTATTTTCATAGACCGAATGGTATAAATACCACTGCGCTACATCGATTTTCCGTTCCCAGTATTTTCTTCAGCGCGCGATAGTCCGTTTTCCATATTATTGTAGGGCGGGCACTCCCGATTTATCGGGATGCCCGCCGCATCCGGTGGTTTAATTCGGCGGGCAGATCCTCGCCAAGCTCGGACATGCCCGCCCTACAACAAACATTATCTGATCAGCCGCATCTGCTCAGCCGGCGAGCATGGCCTTCAAAGCCCGGTAATCGGTTTTGCCGGTTCCCAGCGTGGGCAGAGCTTCCAGCACCCGCACGGCGCGGATATTGTGCAAGGGCGAAAGGCCCGCGGCGCGGATGGCGCCATTGGCCGCTTCGCGCGTAATGGGCTGGACCGTGAACAAGACCAGTTCGGGCGCGGCCTCCGAAGGCGTTGCCTCAACCGCCAGCACCAGACCTTCCGCGGCCGGGTCGCCAAAATGCTGCTGCAGGACTTCCTCGATCGCCGGCAAGGATACCATTTCGCCGCCGAGTTTGACGAACCGTTTGAGCCGCCCGGCGAATGTCAGCACGCCCTCACGATCTTCCGAGACCAGGTCGCCGGTGCGATACCAGAAAGCCCCTTCCAGCTCAACAAACGGCGATGGGCCTTCATAGTTCAGGTAACCGCCGAAGACCGATGGCCCGCGCAGAAGCAGCATTCCGGCTTGACCAGCCGCCATGCGCTGGAAGGTTTCGGGATGCACGATTGCCCGCTGCAAGGAGGGCAATACTTTTCCAATTGTCCCTGCTCCGGGCGCGTGGCAGTCGGCGAGCGAAACTATGGGCGAACATTCCGTAATGCCATAGCCTTCCAACAGAACCGCTCCCGGCGCCTTTTGCGCTACCGCTGCCCACACGGCTTCAGGACATTTTTCAGCACCGGAAAGAACAAGTCGTAATGTCCTAAGCAGATTTCCGGTTGCTGAGCGCAGAATGCCATTCAGGAATGTAGGGGTTCCCGCAAGCAAGGTCACCCGGTAGGCTTCGATCAGGCGCGCCAGCAGGGCGCCTTCCATGGGAACCGGATGATAAACCACGGGCATTCCGGCGCACAGCGTGAACGCCATGGTCACCGTGAGCCCGAACGAATGAAACGGCGGCAGGATGCCCAGGAAACGGTCGTCCGCCCGAAACTCCATCACTCGCAGAACATCGCGGATATTGGCCAGCAGGTTCGCATGCGTGAGCGGCACGGCCTTGGGCAGGCTTTCCGAGCCGCTGGTGAACAACACGACGGCCGTTTCCGGAACTTGGGCCTCCGCGAGCGCGGAGAAACTCGTTCGGCTGCGTAGCGCAGCCAGCAGTTTGGCTCCCCAGGAAAAAGTCTGCCGCCAGGATTCAAGGTAAAGGAAGTGCCCTTCCAGCAGGTCGAAGGCCTGACCCTGCTGGTTAAGTTTTTGCACCAGGGCCTTGGCGGTCAGGATCTGGCGGACACCCAGCAATTGCAAGGCGTGCTTTAGCGCTCGCAGGCCCAGCGTCCAATTGATCATTACCGGTATTTTGCCGGCAAAGAGCGCGGCGAAATACAGGATAGCCGCTCCCGCGGAAGCAGGAAGCATTATCCCCAAGTAACGGCCTTCAAGTTGTTCAATTTCCGGCTTCAAAACGAGGATGGCGGCAATCATATCGCGATAGGTTTTGCCGCCACTGGCTTGATCGGCCACCGCCATCCGGTCTGGGCTGCGCCGGGCTTGCGCGAGGAATACTTCCGTCAGCGTGTGTCCCTCCGGGACCATAACCGGCAATTTCCGAGCCTTGAACCAACTCGGTGGAACAGGTTTCAACTCCGGCGCCCCGGTTGCCACTAATTGGCCACAGGCCGCGCGCAGGACATCGGCCACGCTGAGCATGCTCTCCTCGGCGGCGGGGAAGCCGAATTCTTTTTCCACCCAGAGAGCCAATTCCACCCGGGTGAGGCTATCGAGACCCAGATCGCCCGCCAGAGTTTCTTCCGGGCGCAGACTTGGCTTGCCCGAAAGCTCCTGGAGATGCTTGCGCACGATTTCAGCGGTGGCGGGCGGAATCGTTTCATCGGCCGCGACGCTCGCCACCGGCGCGGGTTCGGGCCTGGCACGCGCTCCGCCGCGTTCCCAGAGCGTATAAGGCACATAAGTGTTCGGTCCCACCTCGCGATTGTAAAATGCTTCTAAGTAACGGTTAAGGGTCGTCCGCTCCGCCGCGCGGGGCAGGTCGGAGGGCTCGGCCAGCTCGATGGCAACCGCTCGGCGCGGGCCAAAGAAGATGCCATTGGCCAGGATGGCCAGCAATCCTTGCCGGAGCGCGCGGCCGACGCGCGGCGGAGCGCCGGAATAGGCGAAGCTGAAGAAACTGCCCCATAGCCCTCGCGTGCGGATCAGGACGACGCGGACTTCAGGCATGTTTCGGAGGATAAACTCCACGGCGCTGTTGCCGCCGAGATCCTCCCGGTCTTTCCGGTAAATGCGGCCGGCCGGATAGAGCAACAGATTCTCGCCGCGCTTCAGGCCGGAGACACAGTCGGCCAGCACTCGTTCCACCTCGGCTTGGCAGGCTTCGCCATATTTGAGCGGGTCCGGAATCTCGCGCACGTCTACGCGCGGGGCAAGCCAACGCAGAACCGGGCGATCCATCTGATCCTTGTCCGCCAGCACGCTGACCCGGAAGCGCCGCGTCAATTCCGACCAGATAATAAAGGGATCAATCAGGGCGGGGTGGTTCGGCAGAAATAAAATGCCCCGGCGCCCTTGCGCGGCAATCTGCTCCAGGCCCTCTACCCGGATGGAATAGCGCAGGCGCAACAGGCCGCGGACCAAAGCGCTGAGCAAACGCACCATTATTTCAATTCCTTCCGCTCAAATTGTAAATACAAGTAGCCGACGATCAGCAGCGAGAGCATTCCCGCCGCGCCGAAGCTGGTCGTCGGCCGCCAGAGAGCATTGAGCAGGTTAGCCAGGAACCCGGAAAGCAGGATGCCGATAAAAACCGCAAAGTTCGTAGCGGCCAGCACCGTCCCTTTGTGCTCTGGCGCGGCGCGCACCTGGATAAAACTCTCCACCGGAATCAAAAATACGCCGCCGGCGACGCCGATTAGCGCCATAAAGAGAAACAGGCTCGCGGGTTGCGCTGCCGCGGGCAGCAGGGGAAGGAATGCCAGCAGCATCATAAACAGCGCAAACAGGAAGCCCGAAGCCAGCACCGTCCGATACCAGCGCGGACCGGTGGCCAGGCGGCTGCCCAGCACGCCGCCGGCGGCTATACCCGTGAGTTCGGCCACGATCAGGGCGCTGGTCAGGGTATTGCCCAGATCGAATTGCATAAGCCCCAAGGGGTTGATCAGCAGAATCTGCAAGGAGCCCATGAACCAGATAAAAACGCTGGCGCCAATAGTGATGGCTAATAGAGGATCGTTGCGGGTGGCGGCTAATTGGCGGATGCTGTCGGCCGGGCCGGCCCAGGGAAATTTCACGGCGGGGGAAGCGGCCGGGCGTTTTGGCACGCCGAGACTCACTAGCAGACCCACCGCGGCCACCGTGATGGCCACGGCCGCAACCGTCGCCGGACCGCGGGCCAGACCGAGCCAGCCCGTGCCGGAGCGGTCAAGCGCAAAACCCGCCGCGGCGGTGCCCATTAAAATTGCCATGGTAATAAAAATACGAAGGATCGCGTTGGCCTTGACCACATACGCGGCCGGGTAAAGTTCGGGAATTGAGACATTGAGCGCGGGACTGAAGCAGGCGGCCTGCAGGCCCATTAGAGCCAGCATGGTGAAGATCAGCCACCATTGACCGGTGCAGATGCCGATGGCACCGGCGAGCATGGCCGCGAGTTCAACCGTCTTGGCGCCAATGACGATTGCGCGCTTGGCAAAGCGGTCGGAGAGCCAACCGGCTGGCGCGGCAAAGACAATGAACGGCAGGGTAAAGAGCGCCAGGGCATAGCCCTGCATATCCGGCCGCCCCGCACCGACCGCCAGGAGCAAAACCGCCTGCTTATAGAAATTATCGTTGAACACGCCCAGGGCGAACGTTGCCGCCATTGCGGCAAATTTTCGCCGCGCGCGGACAACTGCCTCGTCAAATAAGCCTTCGGTCATCTGGTTCCTTAACATCTTTTTGTCAGGCGGTGATTCGTTCAGTCTTGTCTCGCAAGGCGCGGCCAGGAAGAAATTAATTATCCAAACCGTTGTAGTATAATGATAGCAGCTTCCTGCTGTCAACCGCGGGACTACCCCTGTTCCCGGCTTGACAGCGCTCTCTCAGCGGTTCACAATTCAGGTTGCTGGAGCTCAAGCGTAGAGCGCTATGGCAACCAACAAACACCAACGCTGGTTGATGGAGGAAACGCCCAAGTGGGTGCGCTCGGGCATCATTTCGGCGGAAAATGCCGAGCGCCTGCTCGCCTTATATGGTCTGACAGTTGAGCCATCCGGCCGCCGGTGGGCGGTGGTTATTTTCAGCGTCTTGGGCGCCATGCTGATCGGGCTCGGTATCATCATGGTGCTTGGTTACAACTGGGATCAGCTCTCGCGCGGCGCGCGCGCCGTTATTTCCTTTATTC
>JACPGN010000173.1 GCA_016182435.1 Lentisphaerota bacterium
GAGGTCTGGGACCACATGCCGGACGACCTTGAGCGCCAGATCATCAAGAAAAAAATCCGCTTCTACGTGATTGACGCCGCCAAGCTGGCCAAGGAGCTTAAGTTGGGGGTGCGCATCAACACGATCATGCAGACCTGCTTTTTCAGTATTTCCGGGGTTCTGCCAAGCGACAAAGCCATCGCCGCGCTCAAAAATGCGATTGAGAAAACTTACAGCCGCAAAGGCGCCGAGGTGGTGGCCATGAACTTCAAAGCCGTGGACTCGGCTGTGGCTGCCCTGGAGGAAGTCAAAGTGCCAGCGCGGCCAGCCGGTAAGATCAAGCGCAAAAGCGTGGTCGCGGCCGATGCGCCTGAGTTTGTCCGCAACGTAACCGCCGTGCTGATGAGCCAGAAGGGCAACGAGTTGCCGGTCAGCGCCATGCCGGCTGACGGTACTTGGCCGACGGGCACGACCAGATTCGAGAAACGCAATATTGCCACCGAGATTCCCCACTGGGATCCCGCGCTTTGTATTCAGTGCGCGCAATGCTCGCTGGTCTGCCCGCATGCTTCCATCCGGGTTAAGCTCTATGACGCCGGGCAACTGGCTAAGGCGCCGGCCACGTTCAAGTCGGTGGATGCCAAGGGCAAGGAATATGAGGGCCGCAAGTACACCGTCCAGGTCGCGCCGGAAGACTGCACCGGCTGCAGTATGTGCGTGCAGAATTGTCCGGGCCGCGAGCGCGATCCGAATACGAAGCAGGAAACCGGCCGGCGCGCCATCATGATGCATCCGCAACTGCCCTTGCGCCAGCCGGAAGCGGAGAATTTCAAATTCTTCCTTGAAATTCCGGATACCGACCCGCAGCTTTATAACCGCGCCACGATCAAGGGCAGCCAGTTCGTGCCCGCCATGTTCGAGTTCTCCGGCGCCTGCGCCGGCTGCGGCGAGACGCCCTACCTTAAACTGCTTACCCAGCTTTTCGGCGACCGGGCCCTGATTGCCAACGCCACGGGCTGTTCCTCCATCTATGGCGGCAACCTGCCGACGACGCCCTACACTACGCGCGCCGACGGGCGCGGACCGGCCTGGTCCAACTCGCTGTTTGAGGACAACGCCGAGTTTGGCTATGGCATGCGCTTGAGCGTGGACAAGTTCCGCCAGGTGGCCCTGGAACTGATGGGGCAGCCCTGCGACTGTCCCGCCTGTGGCGACCTCAAGGGACTGTTTGATGAGCTGCGCCAGGCGGACCAGTCCACGCCCGCCGGGATTGAGCAACAGCGCGCGCGGGTGGCAAAGTTGAAAGAGGCGCTGGCGAAATGCGCTAAGCAGGAGTGGGCCAAGCGCTTGCTCTCCGTAGCGGACTACTTAGTGAATAAATCCGTCTGGATTGTGGGCGGGGACGGCTGGGCCTATGACATCGGCTACGGTGGGCTCGACCACGTGCTGGCCTCGGGCTGCAAGGTTAACGTGCTCGTGCTGGATACCGAAGTCTATTCCAATACCGGCGGCCAGTCTTCCAAGTCCACGCCGATGGGGGCGGTAGCCAAGTTTGCCATGGCGGGCAAACCGCTGATGAAGAAGGACCTGGGGATGATCTGCATGACCTACGGTAATATCTACGTGGCGACCATTGCGCTGGGCGCCAACCCGGCGCAGACCGTCCGGGCTTTCGTGGAGGCCGATGCCTACCCGGGGCCTTCGATTATCATCGCCTATTCGCACTGCATTGCTTTTGGCATTGACATGGGCAAGGGGCTGACCGAGCAAAAAGAAGCAGTGCTCTCTGGGCACTTCCCGCTTTACCGCTACAATCCGGAGTTGCTCAAGCAGGGCAAGAACCCGTTGACGTTAGACAGCAAGCCGCCGGTAATGAAATACAGCGAAGCGGTGATGAAGGAAAACCGGTTCGCCGTTCTCAAGCAGACTCATCCGGAAAACGCCAAGCGGCTGATGGAGCTGGCCGATAAACTCGTGGCCGCCCGCGCCGATCTCTACCAGAAACTGGCCGGCCTGCCGCCCTGCACCGGCGAAACTCCGCCGGCGGCAACGGAGCAGAAGGCATAAGTAAATAAATTTTTCGCCCGGCGAAAAATTTATGATGGACGCCGGCGAGCGCACCAAAGCTAAAATTAAGGCCATCAACACCCAGCGCCAAGAAAACTTCGGGGAAATCCCGCCTTAACCTTGCTGATTATGGTTACCGCCCGGCGAGTGAATCTTGCCGGCAAACCCACTGCTCGATCTCAGTCATTCTGGCCATAGACAAAACCACGTCCATAGACTATGCTTCCGGCTATGCGGTGAAGAAATGGCAAATACCTATACAGCGGTAACAAAACGCGACGGCGGCTGGTGGATCGGGTGGATTGAGGAAGTTCCGGGCGTCAACTGCCAGGAAAAAACCCGCGAAGCATTAATGGAAAGTCTCCGGGCTACCCTCAAGGAGGCGCTTGACTTGATGCTAAGGAATTTCAAAGTTGTAGCCGGGGTCGTTGACCCCGGAAAAGACCGGCCTCCACGCTAAAGCGTGGCAGGCACCGAGCTTGCCCCGCAAGGCGGGGGCCGGCTACAGTGCATAGTTGCCGCCTTTGGCGGCCTAATGTCCGACGGCTGCAAAAATTTACCATAAGCGCGGATTAGATTGCCGTTGTTTCCAGGCTTCATAAGCATCCCAGGATTCAGCCTTGAACACGAAGCCGCGCGGCTTGGGAAACGGATTCAGGCGATTTACCCGTTGCTGCAAGGCCAGGGCGCGCCGGTGATATTCAGCCGGCGAGGAGACTGCTTGCGGCTGGCGGCGGCCAATGACTTTTACTTGAGTTTGCCGTTTGGGTTTTGCGTTTATTCTTTTCCCCTGATCCGAATCCAAGCAATCTTGAAATTCCGAGATAATTATAAGACCAATCGCGCCAACGGTGTGGCGCTCCTACAATCGTGATTTTTCTGA
>JACPGN010000174.1 GCA_016182435.1 Lentisphaerota bacterium
CACGTCCCGCTGCAACACTTTCACCAGTTCCCTGACCAGGTCATAGAGCGAAGCCTCCCCGGCGTTCGCCAGGTGATAGAGCCCGAAGGGCTTCCCGGCCACCAGCGTCGCGCGCACGGCTTCCGCCAGGTCCCGGCTGTAAGAAGGCGTCGTCCAGCAATTGGTGGCCGCCTTTAATTCCAATTCCCCGGATAGAATACGCGCCGCCATTTTTTCCACAAACTGAGTGGGCTTAAGCGTTTCGCCGAAAAGCATTGGCAACCGGAAAATATAATGGCGCGGCGCACCGCCGGCTACAAAGCAGTCCGCGCCAAACTTGGTGAACCCATACACATTGATCGGCCGCGGCGCGCTGGACTCGACAAAGCTCTGCCCTTCCGCCGCATCGGGAAACACCGCCTCCGAACTGAACTGGACCAGCACACAACCTATTCGTTGAGCATAGCCGGCCAGGGCCTTCGGGAAAAGCGAATTCACGGCCAAGGCCTGAGAAGGCTTGCTCTCGCAGGCATCCAGACCCGTGAACACTACGGCATTCACGATGACCGCCGGCTTCAGGTCGTCCAACATACGCATCAACCGGTCATCACCAGGCGAGCCAGAGGCCGCATCGAAATCACGGCTGTTAAGTCCGGTGACGGTATAGTTTTTAGCCAGAACTTCGTTCAGGGCCAAGCCCATTTTGCCCGTGTGTCCCAGTAATAAGAGCGTCGGCTTCATCGTCGTTCTTTCGTCCCGCGCGGGGCCTGCCAGCGCCGGTAGACCTGGTGCGCCTGGCGGTTAATCTTCTGCTCCAATAGGCCGCAGGCCCGGGCGCCCCAGCGCAGATAGCGGGCCACGTCCAGAAGAATACACAAATCCTCGGTAATAGTTTTTAACCGGACTAATTCCGCGGCATGAAACCAGCCCCAACCTTGCCCTTCCAGCAGAGCCAAGCGACTTTTATCCGCATAAAAGCCATTAACGAACAGGTGCAGCCGGAACCAGGTTCCATATTCTTTTAAAAGGTATTCCTGGAAAAAGTTGGGCGCGCGCAATTTCAGTCCCAGTTCTTCCTCTGTTTCCCGCCGCGCGGCCGCGGCTAACGACTCGCCCGGCTCCACCCCGCCGCCGAAAAACGCCCAGTAGCCTGGAAAATGAGGCGCGTCGTGCGTGCGGTGCTGCAGCAACAGCCGCCGCTGGGCATCAACCAGCACCACGGCGGCAACTTCGGGCAGGGTCGCACGCTTAGGTGTTTGCGGGCCGCTCATTCGTCCAGTATTCTCCTTGCCTCACGGCCTTACTCGAAATAAATAAAACCGTAATCGCCTTGATAGCCGCAATGCTCGAACCACCAGCGCCAGCCCTCTGGCCAATAAAACGCTTCGCAGGTCAACTGCCAGTAGAGCAAGTTGGCTTTCTCGCGCTCGTTACGAAATGATTCCACGCCGATCCACGCGTCGCGCCGGCGGACGCGCTCGATTTCCCGAATAGCCGGATACAGGTCCTGCGGCGGCAGATTGTGCAGGGTCGTATTGGAATAGATGAAGTCAAACGACTTATCCGCGAAGGGCAATTTCCGGGCATGCCCCTGCGCGAGGAACGGCTTCACTTCCTCCTTGGCCTGGTCAAGCGCATATTGGGAAATATCCAGCCCGGCTACTTCCACGCCCGGCACGGCCCGGGTGAACTCATAGAGCATAAAGCCTTTGCCGCAGCCAACATCGAGAATACGGTCGCCGGATTTAAGCCCATAATGTTCGGCAATTTGCCGGGCCAGCGCCAGCCAGCGCCCGTCATACTTGTAGCCGCCGTAGCCATAGCGGCGGTCGCCATTCCAGTAGTCATAGCCCCATTGCTTGGCAATCTCGGCGCAGGCGGCTTTGTCGTACTGCGTCACGCGGCCGAGATAGTCGCGCTTGGACCCCATATTGTATTGCTGCAGAAAATCAATCTGTTTGCGCATGGGTACTTCCTCTCGTGTTCGCTAATGCGGGGCTATGCCCGCAACCCAAATACGTTTCGTCCGCCTGTGATGGAAATGTAGGAGCCTCGCCCCGTCGAGGCGATTTCGCGCCAACGGGGTGGCGCTCCTACCTTGGCCATTTTCCACCGCGCGCGGATGCATGTAGTATCTTGTTTTTCATAACGGTTGTTCATATATCAGTTACTAACGAATCAGAGCTTGCGCGGTCTTTGCCAGATTTTCCGCGCTAAGCCCGTATTTTTTCATAATGTCATTTTGCGAGCCCAGTTCTTCCGTGAACACATCGGGAAAGCCGAGGCGCTTAAAGCGAAACTTGCCGGCCATCCGCGCTTCCAGCAGCACTTCCGCCACGGCGCTGCCCAGCCCGCCGATCAGGCTGTGCTCTTCCGCCGTAATCACCGCGCGGGCAGCGCCGATACTCGCAAGCAAGGCCGCGCTATCCAAGGGCTTCACCGTGTGCATATGCAGAACCGCCGCGGAGCAACCCAGCGGCGCCAACTGCTCGGCCGCGGCCAGGGCAACCTGCGTGGTGATGCCCGTGGTCACGAAAAGAACATCCGCGCCCTCCCGCAACAGGATGGCTTTGCCAATCTGAAATGGCCGGTCGGTCCGTGACACAATAGCGTCGCCACCCTTGGCCAGGCGGATATAAATCGGCCCAGGCCACTGAAGAGTTTGCGGCATCAGGCGCTCCATCTCGTCCTTGTCGCAAGGCGCCACAACGGTCATGTTGGGAATCGTCCGCATAAGGGCGATGTCCTCGATGGCCAGATGGGTCGGTCCCAGCGGCGCATACACCACGCCGCCGCCGCTGCCAATCAGACGCACGCAAAGATTATGCAGCCCAACGTCAATTAGAAGCTGCTCATAACAACGGCGCGTCAAGAACGTGGCAATGGTGTTAATGTACGGCATTTTTCCGCTCAAGGCCATGCCCGCGGCCATGCCCGCAATATGGGCTTCGTAAATCCCCTCGAGAAAAAAACGGTCGGGAAAATCCGCGGAGAGTTGCTCCAGATCGCGCTTGGTAATGTCCGACCCGATAAATACCACACGCTTATCTGCCCGGGCCAGGTCGTAGAGGCTCAGTAAGCAGGCTCTTCTCATCGGGGAAACCCCAATTCGGCATATAACTGGGCAAACTCTTCGTCGGTGATCTTGCTTTTATGGTGCCAGTCGGGATTGTTCTCCATGGCCCGCATGCCGCAGCCTTTGACCGTGTGAGCGATCACCACGCTCGGTCGGTCCGGCTCAAAGGGTAAAGCCTTGAACACCCCTTGCAGCGCCGCAACATCATGGCCATCCACCTCCCGCACGGCAAACCCGAAGCTGCGCCATTTATCGGCAAATGGTTCCAAGTCCTGGATTTCCGTGGTGCTGCCGTAGGACTGCATCTTGTTGTAATCCACGATCACCGTCAGCGCGCTGAGCTTGTGTTTTCCCGCGGAAAGCGCCGCTTCCCAGATACTGCCTTCGTCGCATTCCCCGTCCCCGGTAAGCACAAATACGCGCCAGGCCTGGTGGTCCATCCGGGCGGCCAAGGCCATGCCCACACCGATTGAAAGTCCATGACCCAAGGCCCCCGTGCTGGCTTCCACGCCGGGCACCTTGCCATACTCCGGATGCCCGCCCAGGATGCCTTCAAACTGGCAGAAGCGCCCCAGCTCATCGCGCGGGAAGAACCCTTTCTCCGCCAGAATCAGATACAACGCCAGACAGCCATGGCCCTTGCTCAGAATGAAGCGATCGCGTTCCGGCCACTGAGGATTCCGCGGATCCACCCGCAAAACGCGGTCATACAGGACACGGACGATTTCCAGGATTGAAAGGGTGGAGCCGATATGGCCGCGCCGCGCGCGCTCCAAAACCTGGAGAATAGCGCGCCGTTGCTCTCTGGCTCGCTGATCCAACATAGGTTCGCTCCTTCGACCGGCAATAAAATGTTTCAAGCTCCAATGGAACCGAGATAAACTTTGTTATTCTAACTTGCCGCTCAGGCAAGTCCATCAAAAAAAACCGGCGCGGCCAGGTAAGCCGCCACGGCCTGGGCCTGGCGCTGCGATTTTCTCAGTTGTTCCCCACGCCGCTCTGAATCTTCCGGGCGCTTACCCGCAAAGTGGCGGCGCTCCCGGGATACCGGCAGGAACTCGTTCAGCATGATCAGGCTCCATTTAAGGCCGAAAAGCGGATACAGCAGCCGGAGCCGTATAGCCAGGTTGGCGGGGTTTCCCAGGGCGCCGACAACAACCTTTATAAAGCGGCGCTGCAGCGTGGCCGGGATCGGCACATCCGGCTGCAGACAGGCATTGCCGATCATCTGGGCGGGATCATCCCAGCCCGCATATTCGAAATCAAGAAAGGTGAGCCGTCCGGCACGGTCGCGTAAGGCGTTATGAAACCCGTGGTCGGCCGGATTCAACGCGCGCTGGGTTAACGGCAAGCACTCTTTAAGATCGAGGCGGGAAATCCGCGCCCCCTCTTCAATGAACGCCCGAACCGCTTTTAACATTGAACGTAGTTCGCCTTGAACGAATTTTAGGACTTCGCCGGGCGCTGACGCCCTGGCCGAGCTCCCTGGCCGAGCTTGGGCAGGCGGGCAGGCTGACGCCAGCGCGCGCGCCGCGCGCCGGAACCGGCCTTCCACATTGGCGAGGAACCCGGCTATGGAAAAGCTGGAGTCCGAACCGCTCGGCAGAGCGGCAGCCCCCGGTCGCTTCCGCAAGCGCCACATCTGAGTCAGCAGAAAGATTAGCTGGCTAACGTCCGACCAGACAATTTCCCTGGAGCGCGGCCGGCGGCCTTCCACAAACTGGTACAGGCCGATGTGGCGCGCCCGATCGGCGAAGAGCGGCTCAGGGATGCAGCGCAGGCCGTTTTTCCAGAGAAAATCG
>JACPGN010000159.1 GCA_016182435.1 Lentisphaerota bacterium
TTCCCAAGTCCAGTTCGTTGTGGCCGGGTCGTATTTCCACAGGTCGTTGAGATAGCCTGAACCTCCCGAGGCGGGATAGCCCAAGCCGCCGAAGAGCCACAGCGCACCCAAACCGTCCGTCCACGATACCGCGCCATAGCGCCCGCCGGGCGTGTTGGTTGGGGCCGGCTGGCCCTGCGTGCCGTAGGTCCCGTTCTGGTTGGTGATGTTCGCGCCCGCTTCCCAAGTCCAGGCCGCATTGGTGGATAACGGCGCGCCAGAGGCCGGCGCCGCCGCGAACATGCTCAGGCAAAGACCGCCCACCGCCGCTAAAGCTATGGTGGGCAGGCCCGCCGCCGTCCGGCTGCGCCGGACTATGGTGGGCAGGCCCGCGGCCGCTGCCTGTTTGAATGTGATCATCTTACCCTCCTGTTTTGAAATTTATATGACGCAGGTGCGATTCAGACAGTAGACTTGGAACATACACTATAATCAAACGTTTTTTGGGATGCTGAAAGCATCCCTTTGGGAGTGCGGCGGTCTGTCCTGAGCCTTGTCGAAGGGCTTGACGCCGCTTTCCAAAGCGCTGTCAAGCAAGCGCACTCCAAAACTGCGAAACTCCAAATCACCGCGACACCCGCAGAAGTGCCATGCGCCCCAATCTTGTTCACCAAACCAAATTAGGACTGGATACCAGCCAGCCAGACCTATAGAATTACGTATTACATTAGCGCTTTTTGTAGCGCGGAATAAAGAACAAAATTCGGCGGCAAGGATGATTATGAACAGGACACTAAGTTTGACCCAGCCGGGAACTTTTGCGATTGGGTGCAATTACTGGGCATCGCATGCCGGCACGGCCATGTGGTCGGATTGGCGGGGCGAAATCGTTGAGCGGGACCTGGCCAAATTAGCGCAGGGGGGTATCGAGGTCCTGCGGGTTTTCCCGCTCTGGCCGGATTTCCAGCCCTTGCAGCGCATCAGTCCACGGAATGAATATCGCCTGGGCGAAGAGCCGCTGGCCAATGATGAACTGGGCCAGGCCGGACTCTCGGCCACGGCCATGGCGCATTTCGCCGAGTTCACCGCGCTGGCCGAACGCCATCAACTGAAGCTAATCGTCGGACTCGTCACCGGCTGGATGAGCGGCCGGTTGTTCGTGCCAAGAGCCTTTGAACGCTGTAATGTGATCACGGATCCGGCGGCGCTAATGTGGCAGGTGCGGTTCGTGCGGTGTTTTGTCCGGCATTTTGCCAAGAGCGCCAGCATCCTGGCCTGGGACCTGGGCAATGAATGTAATTGCATGGGCGCGGTTGCGCCGGACTTGTCCCGCGTCTCGCGGGAAGCGGCCTGGCTTTGGACCCAGACAATTACCGGCGCCATTCGCCTGGAGGATGGAGACCGCCCAGTTGTTTCCGGCATGCACGGCCTCAACATTGAGCCCGGCGCCAATGCCAACGAATTCGGCTGGTTGATTCAGGACCAGGCCGAGTTGACCGATGTTTTAACGACGCACCCCTACCCGATCTTTACGCCGCATTGCGCTCTGGATCCCTTGAACACCCCGAAGCCATGCCTGCACGCCACCGCGCAGACTTGCCTGTATGCCGACGTCGGCGGCCGGCCATGTCTGGCTGAGGAAGTTGGCTCGCTGGGTCCCATGCTGGCCAGCGAGAAGATTGCGGCCGACTATCTGCGCGCCAATCTATTTTCACTGTGGGCGCATGACGGCCATGGATTGCTCTGGTGGTGCGCGTTTGACCAGAGTCATTTGGCGCAGGCCCCTTATGACTGGGAAGCCCTGGAGCGCGAACTGGGTCTGTTTGGCGCCGCGTACCGGCCCAAAGCGGTCGTGGGCGAGTTGACCCGTTTCCGCAAATTTCTGGACTCCTTGCCGTTTGCGGCGCTGCCGCCCCGCCGCAAAGAGGCGGTTTGCCTGTTGAGCCAGGACCAGGATCATTGGGCCGTGGCTTACGGAGCTTTCGTGCTGGCCAAGCAAGCCGGCTTCGACCTGGAGTTCCAGCACGTGGAGCAACCCTTGAAGAGCGCGGGTTTGTATCTGCTGCCCGGCATCAAGGGCACGGGCGTCATGAGCCGGAGAAAGTGGCTGGAATTGCGCCAGAGGGTTCGCTCCGGCGCAACACTTTACATTTCCTATGACGATGGATTCTTATCCGAATTTGAAGAAGTTACCGGCCTGGTCGTGGAAACGCGCGCAAAGCGCCCCGAGGGTTGCTTCCGGTTCCAGGCCGGGTCCGGCCGTGGCCGGACGGAGCTGACCATGCGCGGCGGCATGCGCCTGGCGCTCACGTCCACGCGCGCCGAGGTCCTGGGCGCGGAAGCGGATGGCAATCCGGTATTCTGCCGCGCCGCGTACGGAAAGGGCGCGGTCTACTTTCTTGGCTATCCCCTGGAGTCGGAACTCACCATGCGACCAGGCGCCTTTTATGGAACCGCGGCAGAGCCCTGCTGGAAAATCTATCAGGTCCTGGCCAAGGCGGCTTGTGCCGAGCGGATTGCAAGCAAGACGCTACCGCAGGTGGGGCTGACCGAGCATTCGTTTGACGAGCGGCACCGCCTGATAATTGCCATCAATTACGCGCCGGAACCGGTGAATGAGACCTTCGGCTTGAGCGTAGGCTGGAAAGTTCGCCGTGTTTTCTACGGTGAATTTTCCGACGCGACCCGTCGGACGGCCACAATCCCACCTAATGATGCCCTGGTCTTTCAAGTAGCCAGGAGTGCATAAAGAAAATTGCCGACTTTTTTCGCGCTGGCAGGGCAGCGCTCCTACACGAATACTACAAAAACGGCACGTAGGAGCCTGCCCGAGCGTCGGCTATGGCGCCATCCCCATGGCACGAATTATTTGAGCAACGCGCATCGAATGGCCGGCCATGAGCAAGCTGCGCAAAGGATGGAGCGGAGGAGATTCGAACTCCCGACCCCCACGTTGCGAACGTGGTGCTCTACCAACTGAGCTACCGCCCCGTTTGGGGAAAGAATCTGACGACTGGTCATCCTGACAAAGGACGACAACCAATGGTCGCCTCAGGGCGTCGGCGCCGGCGCGCGCTCGGCCAGTTTGGCCAGTTGTTTCATCTTCTTCTTCAGCTTCTTTTCCGCGATGGAAAGCTTCGGCTTGTTGCTGCGACCGACATTGCCCTTATCCATGCCTTTGGTCATGACGTGCCTCCTTTGTTCAATGATTAACCACACTCCTGCTTGAAGCGCGGCAACAGAGTGCCGCGGCTACATTACATAAATCCCCCTATGCTTGAAGCATAAGAACTGTCCGCCACAGGCGGATCCGCCTGCGGTGGACAATGTTGTAGCCGGGGTCGCCGACCCCGGACCGGCCTCCACGCTAAAGCGTGGCAGGCACCGAGCTTGCCCCGCAAGGCGGGGGCCGGCTACAGTTTTTAATTGCCGAAGGCCTAATTCAAGGTCCAGACTTATAGGCCTTTTCGATCTTGGCGGCCACATCCTTGTAAGCGATATCCACCTGGTAAATTTCCTTGTAATAACCGGCCGCCGCGGCCGCGTCGCCCTGAGCTTCCAGGGTAACACCGAGTTCGTAGAAAATATCCTTCTTCAAATCGTCCATTTCGGTCAGTTCAGCGGCGGCTTTTTCCAGTTGCTCGCGCGCCATATCGAGCTGCTGCTTCTGCTTGAAACAGCGCGCGA
Source organism: Lentisphaerota bacterium (assembly GCA_016182435.1). Next base: position 3,667 of record JACPGN010000159.1, read on the forward strand.
TATAAAAGAGCGCGCGCACGTGAAAGCGCGGATTGCGCTGCGCGAGCTGAAACTGCTGGATAGCTTCGTTCAACATTCCCCGCTCGTAGAGCAGCGCGCCATAATCATACCGCAGGGTCAGGTCATTGGGATAACGTTCAACCCGGATCGCGGTATTCTTGAACAGAAACTCCTGTCTGGCCGCTTCCTTGTTTTTCACGCCGGCCAGGTCGCCATTTTCGCGGCACTGGGCAATCTCAAAATCAAATTGCCTCAAATGCACGCTGGCGAGCAACTGATCCATTTGCGGGTCCAGGATACCGCTCTGGCGCCGGGCTTCCTCGATCAGGTATTTGGCGTCGTCAAAACGGGTCACTTGCATATACAGATTGGCCAGCGCGCGGCGATAATTGACATTTTCCGGCTCGCGCCGGACGTGCTCCTCCAGGTCATGGATCAGCAATTCGGCGCTCTTGACGTCCTTGACGGCCATGGCTTCTTTTTCCAGCACGGCGGCTTCCTTGACGTCCTTGATAATGGCGCGGTAGCCGCCACCCTTGGCGGCCTCGTCCCAGCCACCTTTGACCATGGTTTCGCGGGCCATGGCGTTCTTCAAGGCCTGCAGGGCCTGGGCGTCATGCGGCTTCAAGTTTACCACCGCCTCAAAACACTCCTTGGCATCCTCGGGCTGCTCCATTTGCATGTACAACTTGCCCAGCCAGGCCAGAAAATCGGCGTTCTTCGGGAAATATTCACGCACCATGGTCAGGGTCAGGGCCGCCACTTCCGGCATTTCGGCGGCTTCCGCCGCCTTGCACAAGCACCGGATAAAGAGCGGGTTTAAGGGGTCTTGGCGGAGCAGTTCTTCGCCCAGGCGCAGGGCCTCCGGCGCCTTGCCGGCGCGCAACTTCAGCCAGCTTTTGATCAACTGCGGCGCGGCGCTGAGCGTGGCCAGCACCCGCGCGACCTGGCCGCCGCGGCCGCTTTCATGGAACTGCTTCAGCGCGCTCGCCCGCAGAAATTTCCGGGCCCGCAAGAAACGCGGCTCGAGCTCCAGCGCCGCCAGGAACATATCCAGGGCGTAATACAGGTTGCCGTGCTCGGCGGCGACCAGTCCCTTGTCAAATAATTCCCGCGCGCGCTTAGGCACATTGGCTTCGGATAATTCCGGCATGAAAGAAACTCCTGTTTTTTTCCAGTCGTTGAGACTACACTGCGTGGCTTTGGATGTCAAACGGATAGCCGCTCAGGCGTTATGAAATTAGCGTTTCAACAGTTGCGACAAAAAACGAACACGCTTGGCGCTCTCTTGGCCGGCGCGCTCTCCGGCCTTTGGCTGACCGCGCCGGCGGCGCTGGCCGGGAGTGAGAGCCTCGGTGATGCTCTCTCGCTCTCCAAGCTGTCCCAGCGCTATGGGTTTGTTTCCTACAGCGCTTCCGGCAAGACCTTGACGCTCAAAACCAAGTTCAGCACGCTCAGCCTGGAAGGCGACACCCGCAAGGCTGAGTTCAATAATACGCTCATCTGGTTGAACGCGCCCGTCTCCCGGCACTGGGGTTCCTGGACCATTCGGGAAGCCGACGTGCAAAAAAGCATCTTGCCGCTGCTCAATCCCACAAAATCCCTGCGATGGGAAAGCGCCCGGCTGGTAGTCCTGGACCCGGGCCACGGGGGCGCCGATCCGGGCGCCTCGGACTCGCGCCGCGGCCTGGAAGAAAAAGACATTGCCCTGGAACTGGCCAAAAGCGTCCGAACCATGCTGCAGAAATACAACGTGGCGGTGCGCTTGACCCGCGGCAACGACCAGACGCTTGAATTGGATGAGCGCTGCCAGATGGCTAACCGTTGGGGGGCCGAGGTGCTGGTGAGTATTCATCTGAACGCGGCGGCGAACTCGGGCTCCTCCGGGATCGAAACCCACATTCTGCCGCCGGCGGGCTGTCCCATCACGGCCAGCGCTTCTGTCAGCACCCGGGACCGCGTGGTATTTCCCGGCAACCACCATGACGAGGCCAATATGATCCTGGGCTACCAGCTTCAGCGCAGTTTGCTAAAGTTCACCAAAGCCGAAGACCGCGGCGTGCGCCGCTCCCGGTTCTACGTAATTCGCAATGTAAATTGCCCCGCCGCGCTGGTGGAATGCGGGTTCATCTCCAGCCGCAATGAAAAGGCCAAAATCATGACGGCGGCCTACCGGGATAATATCGTCCGCGGCATCGCCGAGGGTATCGTGGCGTATCTCAACCTGGTCAAGCGCGCCGGCGCGCCAACCGCCAAGCCATGACCAGCCCAGCGCCCCAAGGTAACCTCAGCCATTGGAGCTGTAGACCGCTCAGCACTTGGACGCGAGCCTCTCGTCTCGCGGCTACAACGGGCACATTCTCCTGTAGCCGTCGCACTCGCCTGGGCGAAGCGCTCCGGCGGAGCCTGGCGTAGGGCGCGACCTCGCGTCGAGCCATTTTACCACCAAGCGGAAACAAGCTTGCTTCCCGGTCCGGATATTCTCATAATGCCGGTGAACTTGAAGTCCAGGAATTTCCCTCCACGGGCGGGTCCGCCTGCGGAGGACAATGTTGTAGCCGGGGTCGCCGACCCCGGACCGGCCTCAGCGAGGCCGGCTACAGCCTACCCTGAGCAAGACAGAAGGGTTTTTAGTTGCCAGAAGGCCCAATTAGGTACGCTCCAAAGACCAATTATGAAAGTTCCTTTGCTCGATTTGAAGGCGCAATACGCCGAACTGCGCGCGGAAATCCGCGCGGCCATGGACGCGGTCTGCGACGAACAGCAGTTCATCCTTGGTCCGCGCGTCCAAACCTTCGAAGCGCACGTGGCCGCTTACTGCGGCGTGCCGCATGCGGTTGGCCTCTCCTCCGGCACTGATGCCCTGCTGGCCGCGCTCATGGCTTTAGAAGTCGGCTGCGGCGACGCAGTCATCACCACCCCCTTCACGTTTTTTGCCGCGCTGGGCGCTATTCTTCGGCTGGGCGCGTTTCCGCTTCTGGCCGATATTGACCCGGTAACGTTCAATTTGAGCCCGGAGCGCGTGCGCGCCTTGCTCTCCCGCCCGCCACACCGTCTGAAAAAATATGTCGCCAAGGCCAAAGTTCTCCTGCCGGTGCATCTCTTCGGCCAGTGCGCCGATATGGCTCCACTCCTGGACCTGGCGCGGCAACACGGTTTGCGCGTTATTGAGGATGCGGCCCAGGCCATCGGCGCGGAGTATCCTACGGGCGCCGGCTGCGCCCTGGCCGGGCTCCCTGGCCGGCCCGAGTCCGGCTCCCTGGCCGAGCTTGAGCAGGCGGGCACAGGCGGGCAGGCCAAGGCGGGTTCCCTGGGCGCCATTGGCTGTTTCAGTTTCTTTCCTTCCAAGAACCTGGGCGGTTTTGGCGATGGCGGCATGGCCGTAACCCGCGATGCCGCGCTGGCGGCGACGCTGCGCGAGCTGCGCGCACACGGGTCGTCAACCAAATACCGGCACGACCGGCTGGGCGGTAATTTCCGACTGGATGCCCTGCAGGCCGCCGTGCTGGATGTCAAATTGAGCCGTCTGGAAAGCTGGCATGCCCAGCGGCGCGCGCACGCCGCCTTTTACGAGGACGCCTTCCGGGGCACGGCCGTGCAAACTCCGCGAGCGGTGTACGCGGACAATAAGCTGACCAATTACCACACTTATAATCAATACGTCGTGCGCATTCCGGAACGCGACCGGGTGTATGCGGCCTTGCAGCGCTCTGGCATCGGCTGCGAGATTTACTATCCTGTGCCTATGCATCTGCAACCATGTCTTAAGCATCTGGGTTACCAGGACGGTGATTTCCCCGAAAGCGAGCAGGCCGCCCGCGAAGTCCTCGCGCTGCCCATTTATCCGGAATTAACCGAAAGCCTGCAGCAGGCGGTTGTGGATGAAGTGCTGAAGGCGACGGCCGCAAAGTGAAGAGGTCCATTCTGGTATCTCCTAAGTTATAAAGCGGTAAATGGTAGGGCGGTTTCGCCGAAACCGCCGCGGCGCGCTCGGCGAGCGCGCCCTACCACCCAAAACTGAGACATTATCAATTCTGTTTCATAATGAAAGCACCGGCTCAAAATCAGGTTCCGCGGCACGTGGCCATCATCATGGACGGCAACGGGCGCTGGGCTAAAGAGCGCGGCTTGCCCCGCTTGAAGGGCCATGAGCAGGGCGCCCAATCGGTGGAAACCGTTCTGCGCTCTTGCAAGCGCTTCGGCGTAGAGTACCTGACGCTCTATGCCTTCAGCACCGAGAACTGGGTGCGCCCGCCGGCGGAAGTTACCGGCCTGATGCGCATCCTGGCGCGGTTTCTCAAAAACCGCCTGGCCGATATGCGCGAGGAACAAGTTCGCTTGCGCGCCATCGGGCGGCTGGGCGATTTGCCCCGGATGGTCCAGAGCGAGCTTCAGCGGGTCATCAAGGCCACGGAACACTTCAGCCAACGCCAACTGATCCTGGCCCTGAGCTACGGCAGCCGGGATGAAATTACCCAGGCGGCGCGCGCCATCGCCGGGAAAGTTCAGGAGGGCCGCCTGGCCATAAAGGATATTGACGAGGAGCTGGTGGAGCGGCACCTGTTCGCGCCCGATGTGCCTGACCCCGACTTGCTGATTCGGACCGGCGGCGAAATGCGGCTCAGCAACTTTCTACTCTGGCAAGCGTCGTATTCCGAACTTTACATTACCGAAAAGCTCTGGCCGGATTTCGGCGAGGAGGCCTTTGGCGAAGCCTTGCGGGCCTACGCCAGCCGGCGGCGGCGGTTCGGCCAGGTTGACTGACTGCTAAAGAATTGATATGACCAGATTGTCGCAACGCTTTGTGAGCGGGCTATGCCTGGCGGCGCTACTGCTGGCAGTCAGCTTTTGGGCGCCTTCGCTGAGCATCTGCGCGCTGCTCTGCGCCGTTGCCACCGTTGCCCTCTCGGAGTTTTACCGCTTGCCCACCGCGCTTGAGATTCCCAGTTTCCAGATTATGGGCATCGTTGCCGGCATCCTCATAATTGCCGGGACATGGCTCTCGTTCACCCTGAAAACCGCGGCGCTGGTCTATGAGCACGAGCTGCTTATTCTGTTCGTTACCATCATTGCTATTCTCATCCGCCAATTTCCTCAGAAAAACAATGAGCAGCCCCTGACCACCATCGCCAGCACATTGTTCGGGATCCTGTATGTGCCCTTCCTGTTCAACTATTTCACCAAATTGGCCTTTACCTGGGAATGCCCCTCCTGGCTGGCCCCCATCGGGCCGACCGGTCGTCTGTTGTTGCTGTATCTGATCGCCGTAGTCAAATGCACGGATATCGGCGCCTTCGTCATTGGCAGTTGGCTGGGAAAGCACAAATTGATTCCGCGCATTTCCCCGAGTAAAACCTGGGAAGGCTTTATCGGCGGCGTAGCTGTTGGCTGGCTGGTCAGCTTGGGTCTATATTTCCTGGTCGGCGGACACTTCGGCGTTATTACCATGAGCATTTACGACGCCCTCATTCTCGGCATTCTCTTGCCGCTGGCGGGCATGGTGGGCGATTTGACCGAATCCATGCTCAAGCGCGCGGCAAACAGCAAAGACACCGGCCAACTCATACCCGGCATGGGCGGCGCGTTGGATGTGTTGGATAGTCTCCTGTTCGGCGCGCCGACGCTGTATATGTACACCAAAATTCTGTTGGCCTGATGAGCGCCACTCTCAAGAATCTCGTCATCCTGGGCAGCACCGGCTCGATCGGCGAAAACGCCCTGCGCGTGGTGGCCGCGTTTCCCGACCGGTTCAGGATTATCGGCTTGGCCGCCGAAAAACGTGTGGAGCGCCTGCTGGAACAGGCCCGCGCCTTCTCGGTTGCGAACGTGGCCGTAGCCGACCTTCCCGCAGCGCAGCGCGCCCAACGCCTGGCCCGCGCGGGCCAGAAGGTCCTGGCGGGACCAACCGGCCTCGAGCAGTTAGCCGCACTGCCGGAAGCCGATATTGTGCTCGTGGCCGTCGTGGGCCTGGCCGGCTTGGGCGCGGTATTGGCGGCCCTGCGCCAGGGGACTTGCGTAGCGCTGGCCACCAAGGAAGTTCTGGTGGCCGCCGGCCAAAAGGTTATGCAAGCGAGCCGCACAAGCGGCGCGCAGCTCTTGCCGGTGGACAGCGAACACAGCGCCATCTTCCAATGCCTGGCCGGCCGGGAAGCGGGGCAAGTGCGCCGGCTTATCTTGACGGCCTCGGGCGGGCCGTTTGCCCACAACCCGCGCATAAACCTGGATAAGGTTACCGTGGCCGAAGCCCTGAAGCACCCGCGCTGGAATATGGGCCGCAAGGTGACGGTGGATTCGGCCACCATGATGAACAAGGGCCTGGAAATCATCGAAGCCCGCTGGCTGTTTGGTATGCCGCTCGACCGGATCGAGGTGATGATTCACCCGGAAAGCATAGTGCATTCCATGATCGAATTTCTCGACGGAAATATTCTGGCGCAGCTCAGCGTTTCCGACATGCGTTTTGCCATCCAGCTCGCGCTCACCTGGCCCGATCGCCTGGATGGCGGCCTGCCGAAGCTCGACCTGGCGCGGCTGGGCGCGTTGCACTTTGCCGCGCCGGATGAGGCGCGCTTCCCATGCTTGGCCCTGGCCCGCGCCGCGGCCCGCGCGGGTGGCACCATGCCGGTCATCCTGAATGCGGCCAACGAAGTGGCCGTCCGGGAATTCCTGAATGGCGCGCTATCCTTCTCCGGCATCTGGCACACGGTGGAACACCTTCTTAGCCGGCATACCGTCCTGGCGGATCCGGAGCTCGCGGATATTCTGGCGGCTGACCGCTGGGCGCGCGCGGAAACAGAAAGGCTGATTCGAGAACGATAAAACCGACCCTTAACTATTGAGAGGCTCCTCGCATGATTGTTAATGGCATTTATTTAACCTTGATTGTCTTGCTCTTGTTCGGCGCCGCCATTTTCGCCCATGAGTTGGGCCATTTCCTCATGGCCCGGGTATTCAACATGGTTGTGGAAACTTTCTCATTGGGTTTCGGGCCGGCCATCTGGAAAAAGAAGCAGGGGGGCACTACCTACAAGATCGGCATCTTCCCCATTGGCGGCTATGTCGAGCTGCCCCAGATGGATCCGACCGGGGGCCTGCCGGCCGCGAAGCCGAAACAAACCGATGGCGCCGAATCTGTAGCCGCGCCACAAGGGGGCGCGTCCTTACCGCCGACTCCTCTTTCTAAACCCTTGCCGCCGGTGGCGCCCTGGAAAAAAATATGCGTGGCCGGCGCCGGCGCCGCCGGCAACCTGACGCTGGCCGTTCTCATTGCCTGGATCGTCTACTTCTTCGGCAAGCCTTCCACGCCGGGCGAGCGTTCAGCCATCATTGGATTTGTGGATACCAATTCAAGCGCTTACAGCCAGGGGCTGCGCCTGGGCGATGAAATCCTGGCCATTAACGGCGTGAGCGTGCGCAATTGGAGCGAGGTAATCCAGGAATGCGCGCGCTTTGAGCAAGTGGCCTTCACTATCCGCAGGGTGGAAGACTCGAAGATAATCACGGTGCCCACCGAAAAAAATGCGCTGGGCTTTCGAATCGTGGACGGGTTGCGCGAAGTCTCGCTCTGTAAAGTCCTGGCCGTGGAAGAGGGAGGCAGCGCCGCCCAGGCCGGCGTTCGTCCGGAAGACGTCATTAAAAGATTCCTGGCCACCCCACTCGAAGTAGAACGCGGCGGGGAGATCCTCCTTCTCAGCGTGGCGCCGCAACCCGACCCGGCGCTTCTCCGCGCCCGGATCGGCATCCGTTTCGATCCGCTGGCCGTGGACTATGATCAAATAGTGTACATCCCGCCGGGCGTCCAGTTAAAGAGCCATGCCACTTCCATTTTACGGGCGGTGCGCTCACTCCTGACGCCGCGGGAAGCCCGGTCTACGGCCGAGGGGCTTGGCGGGCCGCTGATGATTATTTATATTATCTTCGATGCCGTACGCAAAGGTCTGATGATTGCGCTCTGGTTCATGTGCTTGCTCAACGTGAACCTGGCGATCATCAATCTCCTGCCCATCCCGGTTCTCGATGGCGGGCATATTCTCTTTGCGCTCTGGGAGCTGCTCACGCGCCGAGCTGTTCATCCCCGCGTGGCGGTTGCGATCCACCAGCTTTTTTTCGCCCTGTTAATTGCGGCCATCATTCTTCTCACCGGACGCGATACACAGCGCTTGTTCAAACTCCGCCGGCTCACGCAGACAGTTGCCGAACCAATTGTCCCCACCAACGCTCTTGCAGGCGCCGGGACTAACGCCGGCGCAACGAGTATCGCCAC
>JACPGN010000160.1 GCA_016182435.1 Lentisphaerota bacterium
AAAAGCTCCTAAAACCTCTACAGCATGTCCAACCTACAGCGCCAACAACACATCTTTCCTCCGCCATTCGATCACCACCCTATCCATTCATTTTTTCATGTAACTTTTAACAGTACCGCCGCCGATGGCATAGAGATACCGGCCCCAGCGCAACTTGGCCAGCAGCAGCCAGCAGCAAATGACGCAGGCCAGAAAAATGAGCGTGACCACCGCCACATTGTCCTGCAGCACCTTGGCGTTGAGCAGCTCAAGGAACGGCGGCGCCATGCCGTAGCGATAGGTGCCGTCGGCAAGCTCAATGGCGGTCGAGATTTTTTGTCCGCCGGAAACCCATTTGGCCAGGCCGCGGGCGAACACCATCATGGCCAGAGTGACAATAAAAGGCTGCAGGCGGAAGCGCGCAATCAGTCCGCCCGATGCCGCGCCGCAAAGGCCCCCAACCAGGAGCGTGGCCGGCACGGCCAGCCACGGCGAGAAGCCCCAGCGCAGTGAAAACAACGCAAAGCTTACCGCGCTCAAGCCCAGGATGCTGCCCACGGCCAGGTCAATGCCCGCGCTGATAATCACGAGGGTCATGCCGCAGGCCAGAATGCCAAACACCGCTACGTGCCGCAGCATGTCGCGATGCGTGGCCCATTTGAAAAAGGCGCCTTCGGCATTAAAGATCAGGCCGAGGGAGAGCACCAGCAGCAGAGCGGCCAGGGCGCGAACGCCGGGGTGGCGCAACCACCGGCTGAAAGCTAAGCTCGAGCCTCCATCTGAATTGCTGCTCATGCTTCGGCCGCTCCCATGGCCGCGCGCAGCACAAGTTCCGGCGTCGCTTCGCCGCGCGCATAGGTTCCCGTAATGCGACCACGATGCAGAACAATAATGCGGTCGGCCATGGCCAGCAACTCCGGTAATTCCGAGGTAATCAACATAATCGTCAGCCCCGCCGCGGTCCACTGGTTCATCAGTTCATACAAATCATGCTTGGCGCCCACATCCACGCCGCGGGTAGGCTCATCCAGGAGCAGCACATGGGCGTGAGTCTCCAGCCAGCGGGCCAGCAGGACCTTCTGCTGGTTGCCGCCGGAAAGTTCCTGGACCTCCTGGCTGGGCGACCGCATGGCGATGCGGAACTCCTCGCGGTAGGCCAGCGCCGCCGCCCATTCGCGCCGGGGTTTCAGCCAGCCGCGCGGCGAATAGGAGCGCAGCGCCGCCAGGGTAATGTTGTGAACCACGTTTAAGCCGGGCACCAAGCCGCGGCCTTTGCGGTCATTGCTCAAAAACGCCAGGCCCTGCGCCAGCGCGCGGCGGGGTGAGCATAATCGCAGGGGACGTCCATCCAGTCCGGCAATGCCGGACAAGCGGCCGTAGACGCCTGCCAGGGCTTGAAACAGCTCGCTGGCGCCGCAGCCCTGCAGTCCGGCAAACCCCAGGATTTCACCGGAGTGCGCGGCGAACGAAACCCGGTCCAACAACAGCCGGCGCGGGTTAACGGGATCGCGGAGCGACAGGCCTTCCACTGCCAGGCGCACTGGGCCCGGCCGCGCCTGGCGCGCCGGAAATTGCTGGCGAAGCTCACGACCCACCAGTGCGCGGATCAGATCGTTTGGCTTCAAATCATCAATGCGGCTCGTTACGATGATCCGCCCGTCGCGCAAGACAGTCAGGCGGTCGCCAATCTGATACATTTCCTCCAGCTTATGTGTGATGAAGACAATCCCACAGAGCTGTTGCCGCAGCGACCGGATAATCGCGAATAGCCGCTGGGTCTCGGATTCATTGAGCGCACTGGTAGGTTCATCCATGATCAGGATGCGCGCCGCGCCGGTCAGGGCTTTGGCGATTTCGATTAGTTGCTGGATTGCCAGTGGATATTCGCCGGCGGGACGGTTTAATTCCAGGTCCAGGTCCAATTGGCTCAACCGCCGGCGCGCTTCCTGACGCTGCCGCTGGGGCTTGAGCCAACCAAACGCGCCGCAATGCTCGCGGCCAAGAAAAATGTTGTCCACCACCGAGAGCTCGGGAATTAGCGAGAGCTCCTGGTGAATCATGGCGACGCCCTGCGCCGCGGCTTGCTGGGGAGAAGCCCAGCGGCAGGGGCGGTCGTCGAGCAGCACGCGGCCCTCGTAATCGCTATAGCCGCCGGCCAGGATTTTCATGAGCGTGCTTTTGCCGGCACCGTTTTCCCCGGCCAGCACGTGCACTTCACCGGCCTGGAGATCAAAGGCGACCTGCTGAAGCACTCTCACGCCATCAAAGCTTTTGCTGATGGCCTGCATGCTGAGCAAGCGGGCGGTGGTCATGGCGCGATCATCCTGTAACCCGTCAGCCATCTGAATTAGTCCGTCAACTCGCTATTCGCGCCTCAGGCCGCTTTAAATTAGGCGGCAAAGCCGCAACTATTCTGGATTCCCGATTAGATCGGGAATGACAACTATGCAGATTTTGTCTGTCATTCCCGCGAAAGCGGGAATCCAGTACGAACTTTGAAATTCCTTAACATTGAATTAGGCGGCAAAGCCGCAACTCTTACACAATGATTAGCCACAAAAAAACACAAGACCTGCCCGCCCGCCTACATCGCTGGACGAAGTCCTGCGGGCAGGCAGTGCTACAGCATAGCAGGCGGGTTCACAAATATGATTAATGAGTGCTCTTTTTTGTGCTTTTTGTGCATCTTTGTGGCAACTTTGAAATTTCTATGCTTGAACTTGCGGCGGCGGCAATGGCCGCATTTACCGCCTTAAACAGGTCATCGGAGACCCGCTCATATTCCTTCTGGTCATCTCCCGCGAAGGCCAGGTCGTTCCACGAGCCCATGCCGCCGAAACCCCATGCGCTCTGGCAGGCGTGAAGAATAGTAAGCGTCTCGGCCGAAAGAAATACATCCGGGGCAAGACCCTCGTGGT
>JACPGN010000161.1 GCA_016182435.1 Lentisphaerota bacterium
GGCGGAAAATATCCCGGAACGTCTTGATCTCGCCGACAACCGGCACGTCGAACTGTCGCTGAATATCCTCCAGATACTCCGAGCAGAGGAGGGGTTCGGACTTCTTGGAGACAAACAGGTAGAGATGCCTGCGGGATTGGGTGAACTCCAGCGCCAGCGAGGTCTTGCCGACCCGCCGTCTTCCGGTGAGGACGGTCATCCGGGCGGAGCCGCTCGTCTGCTTCTCCATCTTGCCCAGTTCGGCCAGTTCCCGTTCTCGGTCATAGAACTTCATGGCAGTCCTCCAATTACCGCAATTACCGTAACGCCCATTACAGTAATATATCTTACGGTAATGTCAAGCGGCAAGTCGAGGGTCAGTGAAAGACGTACACGGCTGTGTCATTCTCGTGAAAAGGCTGTTTTCAGACGGCTTGGCGAGACGCCTCGCCCTACCATTCCCGAAGAAATCGCGCCAGGTAGGGCGAACCGTCCCTGGTGAGCCGCGAGAATGACGCAGCCCTAGAAAAACGTATCCGCCGGCGCAACCATCGTCAGGGCGCGGGCACTTGCGGCGTGCAGTGCGCCGGCTGACGATTAATCGCTATGGCGCCCGCGCCATCAAACCGACCCGCCCGCCATGATGCCGCTCGATTTGCGCTTGTCTCGCCTCGGCCACCGTTGTATGCTCACATTGCGAATCCACATTGGCTTGGTAAGCTCGCAAGAATCATAACGGCGCGCGGCTACGCGATGCCCATAGTATGTACGCCGCAGGCCTTGTTGGAGGGAAAACGGTCATGAGAACAGATCCAATCGTGGATGAGCCGAGTGGCGGAGAACCCGTTCACGTACCGAACGAAGCGGAGCAAGGCGTAGCGACGGCAACAGGTAAAATGGCAGCTATTCAGCGAACCCACCGCCGGACTTACGTCGACGGTGGGTTCGCTGCGTAGTAACGAATATTTTATGATGTGATCTATGGTTGAATGGAAAACAGGGCAGACGATTCTGGACGATTACCTGATCGAGAAGGAACTTAGCCAGGGCGGCATGGGCCGGGTGTGGCTGGCGAAGAGCAATTCTACCGGCCGCCGGTTTGGACATCCTTCCGGGGGCTATGGATCTGGCATCCGCTGACCTGGCATAGTCGGACATAGGAAACCACGACGAAAGAAAGAATAATCCGATGAATTACACAAACATACACGAGGCTGCAAGAGAGGGGGATCTTACAGACGTAGAGCGGCATTTACAAAGAGGCGTGGACGTGAACGCAAGGGATAATCACGGCAATACGCCGCTGCTGATGGCTACGTATAATGGCCATCTGGATGTGGTTAAATTTCTGGTGGACAGGGGCGCAGACGTGAACGCAAGGGATAAAAACGGCAAGACACCACTGATGGGGGTTGAGTTCAAGGGAACTTTGGAGATTGTTAAACTTCTGGTTGACAAAGGCGCAGACCTGAATGCAAAAGATAATGACGGCAATACAGTGCTGATGGGGGCTGCGTACAGGGGGCCTTTGGAGATTATTAAATTTCTGGTGGACAAGGGCGCAGACGTGAACGCAAGGGCCATCACAAGGGCCAAGACCGTCTGGACGCCGCTGCGTTGGGCGAACTTCCGTACGGATGTGATAGAGTTCCTTAAGCAGCACGGGGCAAAGGGGTAGACATCCTCTATCCATGCCCTGAGCCTTAAATCCAAATAATGTATTGTCCCTGGGCACGGGCAGTGGTATCCGGAAAATTTTAGTTGTCAATCAATAGTTGTGTGAAAGGAGAGCGAACCTTGGGCGCATATAAAAACTTTATCAAGGATTTTCCGAGCCGCATTCTTAAGCTTTATGAAACCCAGCTTGATTCAGCTAATTACGCTTGTCTGGAAGTGACATTCTTGGTCTCGCTTACTGCGACCGCAATCGCAGTCCCGTTTGACCGGCTTCGGGATCCAAGTAAAGGTCCGTATCCTCATCTGTCGGGTGATAGACATAAATATTCCGAGGCAGCAAGTCGGTTTGACGAGCTGTGCAATATGAGTTTTAATAAATCCGCACTTTGGGATTCCGCCTTTGATACATGGCAATGGGGAATAATTTACAACATCAGTGGCGATCCAGATTCATGGCCGGAACTCCGTTCGGCAAGCCGGATTGGTGCTGACGTCAATACTGAAAAGATAATCAAACATCTGCGCGATGCCCTTGCCCACGGGAACATCTATACCCGCGGGGACAAATTGATTAAGGAGATCGTCCTACTGACCGGGACATCAAAAAAAGGTTTTCGTTTCTTAGTCGTGTCGCCGCAAAGTCTTGGTGTGTTTCTGCGCAAGTGGGTTTCTTGGCTTATGTCCCTTCCAATATCTGTGTAGGTTGTTGTAGAGCATGAGAAATGAAGAAACGAATCGCATACGCAAACGTTGATCGAATTTTCAGCATCGCCGAAATTGAGCAGGACTATATACCAGCCCGCAAGCGCCTCGTTCTTGAGGACGGATCTCGTTGGCTTGTTGGACCAAGCGTAAAAGATTGGCTGGTTGGCGATTACATCACCATTATGCGTTGTCATGCCGATCCCGCAGCGCAACTATATGTGCTTACCAACAAACGCACGCAATCCTTTGGTGATGGCCGCTTTCTCTGGGAGGATAGCGATGCTCGCACATGTCAAGAATTGCCTGTCTGAGTGCTGGTACGGAGCTTAGTTAAATACATGGCAAACAATTCTAAGCGGGGTGCTTGATGGCTGAAGGTAAAACAGCGCAGGTTGTGGCGTTTGAGTGGAAACCGGGCGATGTGATCCTCGACCTTTACGAGGTGCGCACGGTCACCGAGGGGTTTGGCGATAATGCCAGGGAGAAGGACTACCACGAGGGCGGGTTTGGGCGAGTCTATAAAGTCTGGCACCGCACCTGGCGGCGCGAGATGGCCGTTAAGTCGCCTCGGGCAGGTGTGTTTGCCACCCAGAAGCAGAAAGACACCTTCACGCGCGAATGCGAGACCTGGATTAATCTTGGTCTGCACGCGCATATTGCCGCCTGCCACTACGTGCGCGACCTATGCGGCGCGCCGCGGGTCTTCTCTGAATACGCCGTTGCGGGCACACTTGAGGACTGGATACGCTCCAAGCGAATCTACGAGGGCGATAAACAAACTGCGCTGGCGCGGATTCTCGACGCTGCCATTCAGTTTGCCTGGGGCCTGCACTACGCCCACGAGCGGGGCGTCATCCATCAGGATGTTAAGCCGCTCAACGCATTGATGTGGGACGATGGAACGCTCAAGGTCACCGACTTTGGCCTGACCGGTGCGCGGCAGAAGGCGGGCATCACTGTCCAGTCTGGCGATCCAGGCGATGGGATACGTTCCATCATGGTCTCGACGGGCGGCATGACCCCCTCCCATTGCTCGCCGGAACAGGCCGCGGGCCGGCCACTTGATCGCCGCACTGATGTATGGTCCTGGGCCGTCAGCGTACTTGAGATGTTCCAGGGCGAGGTGACTTGGAAATCTGGGAGCGCGGCCGCCGAGGCGTTGGAAGCCTATATTGAAGAATCCGCTTCTGCAAATCAGCAATCAAAGATTCCCGCCATGCCAAACGGTGTAGCGGAATTACTTCGCCAGTGTTTTCAGCAAAACCCTGCTGACCGCCCCCATACCATGCGCGACTGCACTACAGTTCTCGGCGAGGTCTATCAGGCCGAGACCGGCAAATCTTATCCGCGTGCCGAGCCAAAGGACATAGGGGACACGGCTGATGCCCTCAACAACCGTGCCTTGTCCATGCTTGACCTGGGCAAGCCCGACGAGGCCGAGCGGCTTTTTGACTGTGCGCTGGAAGTGGACAAGCATCATGTGGCCGCCACCTGCAACCGTAGTTTGATGCGTTGGCGAGCGGGGAAATCCACTTATATGGATGCCTTGGCGAGCCTCGAAGAAATCAAGAAAGAGCATCCCAACGAGGCAAACTTGGAATGTGCACTGGGATGGGTGCGGATGGAAATGGCCGACTTTGCAAAAGCTCTGTGCCATTTTGATAAAGCGATTGAATTAGGTGACGACAGCGAAGCCCGGCTGGGGCTGGAGCAAGCACGGCCACTGGCACAAATTGGCGCTGGGCAATGCCTGCGCACCTTCGAGGAGCATACGGATAGGATCAACTGCGTGGCATTTTCGCCTGACGGCCTTTTTGTCCTCTCCGGGAGCAACGATGATACGCTCCGGCTGTGGGACGTGTCCACGGGAGAATGCCTGCGCACATTCAGCTGTATCGATTTCCTCACCTCAGTGGCATATTCCCCTGACGGCCGATTGGTCATCTCCGGGAGCAGGCTCCATATGCTCCGGCTGTGGGATGTGACCACGGGAAAGTGCTTGCGGACCTTCGAGGGACACACGGCCGACGTTACCTCGGTGGCGTATTCCCCCGACGGCCGTTTTGTCCTCTCCGGGAGCTACGATAATACGCTCCGGTGGTGGGATGTGACCACGGGACAATGCATACGCATCTTTGAGGGACACACGGCCGACGTTACCTCGGTGGCGTATTCCCCCGACGGCCGTTTTGTCCTCTCCGGGAGTTCCGACGCTACACTCCGGCTGTGGGATGTCTCTTCGGTTATGGCACGAAGATACGTAGCGCCCTGGTTCTATTCGATGGTCATCACCGCGAAAGAGGCTCTGGAACGGCAATTTTTGCACGAAACTAATTTATCCCACGCACGCGAGGCCCTTAAAGCTGGGCAAATCTCCGAGGCGCTGGCCTTCCTGCGGCAGGCGCGGGCGGTTCCGGGGTTCGAAAAGAGCTCGGAAAGCCTCGAACTCCAGGCCCGCGTCGGTGCGCGTTGCCGCATCAAGTCCTATAGCGGCGGTTGGTTAAAACGCACGTTCGAGGGCCAGGCCCGCGTTGGTACGCGTCGCCGTATCAGGGACTCTGGCAGCGGTTGTTTAAAACGCACGTTCGAGGGATACACGGGCGTTGCCTCGGTGGCGTATTCCCCCGACGGCCGTTTTGTCCTCTCCGGGAGCAACGATGATACGCTCCGGTTGTGGGACGTGGCCACGGGGCAGTGCCTGCGCACTTTTGAGGGGCATACAGATTGGGTTGAATCAATAGCATATTCACCGGACGGTCGCTTCGTTCTCTCCGGGAGCGCCGATGATACGCTCCGGCTGTGGGATGTAGCCGCTGGGAAATGTCTGCGCACTTTCGAGGGGCTCGATGGGCATACCTTCGGAAGGTATACGTACCATAGGAACAGTGGGGCATTTTCACCAGATGGCCGATTTGTCCTTTCCGGGGCCGGGGACATTATTAATATGAATAAAGGTGCGCTCCGGCTGTGGGATGTGGCCACGGGAAAGTGCTTGCGGACCTTCGAGGGACACACGGCCGGTGTTGCCTCGGTGGCGTATTCCCCCGACGGCCGTTTTGTCCTCTCCGGGAGCTCCGGGAGCGCCTATAGGACACTCCGGCTGTGGGACGTGGGCACGGGGCAGTGCCTGCGTACATTTGAGGGGCATAAGTGTATGGTAAACTCGGTGGTGTATTCCCCCGACGGCCGTTTTGTCCTCTCCGGGAGCTACGATAATACGCTCCGGCTGTGGGATGTGGCCACGGGACAATGCATACGCACCTTTGAGGGGCACACGGCCGGCGTTGCCTCGGTGGCGTATTCCCCCGACGGCCGTTTTGTCCTCTCCGGGAGCTACGATAATACGCTCGGGTTGTGGGATGTAGCCACGGGGAAGTGCATACGCACCTTCGAGGGACATACGAATCATGTAGTCTCCGTGGCGTTTTCTCCCGACGGCCGCTTTGCCCTATCCGGGAGCAAAGACAATATGCTTAAGCTTTGGGAGCTTGATTGGGAATATGAATATGCCCCGGAACACGATCCGGCTTTTAAACAGCAGGCAGCGGAAAAGCCATCAAATATTGAAACAGTGCGCAGCGACAATTAACAGCAAGAATATATTGACGCGTAAATGAAGAGAAGTATGGCAATAACAGAAAAAACGATAGATATACCTACGAAGAAAGAGGTTGAAGAAGCACTTGATACGCTTTTTTCTCGTGTCCAACAGCGCGGTCCGGAAACCGTTGCCCGGTATATTCAGCCAACCGATCCTGATTTTCCCAGCCTGCGGATAGCGGACTATATATTCTACGAGTTTGAAGAACTGACGCAATTAGTCAAAGATTTCGAGAACATTCTTTTCCAGACAAAAGAGAATGTTCGGACGGGAAAACTCAGAGAAACGGATGCTCAGGCTCGCATACTCAGGTTGATGCTTGTGACCTATCTTCAGGTGGTCGAGGCTGATTTTCCTTTGACTTTGATGTGGAACCTTTTGCGGCTCTTGCATGGAGAGGGCCCGTGTTGGGCATTTCGCATCCAAGGCAAAGATGGTAAAACCAAAACGTTGCAATACCCGCGGCAGAAATTGTGTGAATTGTGTAAGCTCTCAAATGATCTCGAATTGCCCATCGGTGGCCTGCTGAACTGCATATACAAGAATTTGCTCCGCAACGCTATTGCTCACGGCCAATTTGCAATACGTTGTGACGGACAACTTCTCCACCTCACGAAGGACTACTCGCCAACGTCAAGGAACAAGCCGAAGGAATTCTTTAAGAATGATAAGGCGGTTTGCACGACATATACATTTAAAGCAATTGCTTGTCTACATAAGATAACAATGGACTATTGGAATACTCTCCATGATCGCTTCGTAAGTCTATGGCACTGGACGAAAGTTGAGTGAGCTTTGATCGGGTCAGGAATATGCGGTCAATGAGAAGAATCATGGGTAACACCGTCACATTGATCGTCACCGCTGGCCCGATGAAGGGAAAGCAATTTGCCTTCGAGGAACACGACACTTTTATTTTTGGGCGGCTGGAGGAATGCCACTGCTGTCTGCCGGACGACTCACAGGTGTCGCGGCGGCATTTCATCATCGAGGTGAATCCGCCGGATGCCCGTATTCGCGATTTTGGCAGTCTGAACGGCACGTATTTGAACGACAAGAAGATTGGCAGTCGGGAGAAAGGCGAGACACCGGAACAGGGTCAAAAGCGCAAATATACCGAGGTGGACCTGAGAGATGGCGACGTTCTTAAGGTCGGGCAATCGTTTCTTGCGGTCAAGATCGAGGCGGAGCAGGCCAAAGGGCCACTCCTGTGCAGTCAATGCGGGAAAGACGTGGCCGGCGAAGTTGGCGGCAAGAAATTAGGGGCATATATTTGCTTAGCCTGCCGGCAAAGCATGGAAGTGGATCCCGCGCAGATTCTGCTCGATATGCTGGCCAAGGCTGAGGGCAAGCCGGCCAGCAAGGATGGCCTGCCGGTCATCGCAGGGTTTCGGATTGTTAAACGGATCGGTATTGGCGGCTTTGGCGCCGTCTATCTGGCGGAACGCGAAACCGATAAACAGAAGGTCGCCATCAAGGTCATGCTGGCCCGCGTTGCGGTGGATGACGATGCGCGCCAGAAATTCATGCAGGAGATCAACCTCCTGAAAGACCTGCAGCATGAGCACATTGTGACCCTGTTCGATTCCGGTGCGGTTGGCGGCGCGTTCTACTTTGTGATGGAGCTCTGTCCGGGTGGAAGCGTGGCCGATTACATGGCGGCCAAGGGCGGCACACTCCCGGTGGCCATGGTCCTGCCGATAATGGTACAAGCCCTGAAAGGACTGGCCTTTGCGCATAGCAAAGGCGTTGTTCACCGCGATCTCAAGCCATCGAATATCCTGCTCTCAGGTACGCCATCAAAGCCGCAGGCAAAGATTGCCGATCTTGGATTGGCCAAGAACTTTGATAAGGCGGGGTTCAGCGGGATGACCGTTACCGGGGCGTTCGCCGGAACGCCAATCTACATGCCCAAGGAGCAGATCACGAACTTCAAGTATGTGAAACCGGTGACGGATGTCTGGAGCATTGGGGCGACGTTCTACAACATGCTGACCGGCCAGACACCCCGCGATTTCCCGAGAGGCAGCGATCCGATGGAGATAATTCTACGGGGTGAAATCATACCCATCCGCAAACGGGACAACCGGATCACCCGCGAATTGGCGGAAGTCATAGACAAGGCCATTCAGGCAAGCCCCAAGGATCGGTATCAGGACGCCCAGGAGATGCTTGCGGCCTTGAATAATGTGGAGTCATGATATCCTCGCCTTCCAGCACACAGCAGATAGCGCCCGTTGTCGCAGTGGGATGTACCGACATTGGATGCGTGCGCAAGGAGAATCAGGACACATGGCTGGTTGATGAAGAACAAGGGATTTTTGTCGTTTCCGATGGTGTTGGCGGCGGGCCTGCCGGTGGTACGGCATCGCAGATGGTGACATCCACATTACCCCGCCTAATTGCTCAACAAAGCACAGGAATGCCTCAAAGACCAAGGGGGCGGGCAGTTCGTTGTGTGCTTCGGGATTCTGTGCTGGAACTCAGCCGCGACATACGCAAGGTCGGCGAAAATGATCCTGGACGCAAAGGCATGGGCGCGACGGCTGTCGCGATATGGCTCCGGTGGCCATTTGCGTATATTGCACACATGGGCGATAGCCGGGCGTATCTCTTCCGTGCTGGAATCCTCATGCCACTGACGTCTGATCACTCAATCGTGGCTCTGCTCTTGCGGAACGGGGAGATTACCGCTGAAGAGGTGCAAAATCATCCGGCTCGGAACCGTTTGACGCGGTTTGTTGGCATGGATGGAGATGTCTATCCTGAGACGCAATCGCTCCGTCTGAAAGCCGGCGATAGGCTCTTGCTCTGCACGGACGGCCTTTGGTCTGCCGCCTCTGACGCTGAAATGAAAGAGTTGCTTTTAAGTCATTCTGATCCCAGAAAAGCCTGCCGCGAGTTGGTTGCTCTGGCGAAGCGACACGGCGGACGGGACAACATAACAGCGGTGGTTGTCTCGATCAGTGAGGTAAAACGATGAAACATTCCATGGCGGTAGATCTGCTTTGGCGCATGGCGGTTCAAGAGGCGGCGGCATCTCGCCACGAGTTCGTTGAACCGGAACATTTCTTTGAGGCGATTACCAAAGGCAAGGACTTCACCGGGAAAAAGACGCTTAACGAACTGCGCGAGCGTGGTATTGATGTTGATGTGCTCTCCAATGAGCTTCGGGTGGTGCCGAAGGCGCTTGAACAGGTCGGGATCAACCTATCCGAAATCCGACGGCTGACGCGGACTCTTTTGGGCTCCGGAGACCATGACCATGCGCCTGGCCTGGTGTTTCACCGCTCCGATTGCACGCGCAAGTTATTTGATGAGGCGGCGAAAGTAGCGGAAGCGGCGCATTGTCCTTTGATTACCGCAGGAACACTATTTATTGCCCTGCTGTCCGATGGCGAGTCGCTGACCTGCAAAGCGATTCGGGAAAAGGGCGGTGATCCGGATAAGCTGAAGGCTGAAGTCGCGCAACGTATGGCGCAACCAGAGCAGCCGCAGGCGGCAGGTGAAGCCGGGGATTCCGGCGCCGCCGTGCCCGGTTCGATCCTTGGGCGGTTCGGACGAGATCTCACGGCTGAAGCCCGCGCTGGCACGTTACCTCCGGTAATTGGACGCAGGAAGGAGATTCTGCAGGTCATTCAGACGCTGGCCAGGAACACAAAGAACAATCCGCTTCTCGTCGGGGAGCCGGGAGTGGGCAAGACCGCGATAGTCGAGGCGTTGGCGCAACGCATAGCGCTTGGGAAAGACACCAAAGTTTTGGGAGGCAAGCGCCTGATCGAACTCAACATGGGCGCACTGGTGGCCGGGACGAAGTACCGGGGCGAGTTTGAGGAACGTTTGAAGAAGCTCTTGGCTGAAGTTAAAGCGGACCCGAAGCTGATTTTGTTCATTGACGAGATTCACACCATGATTGGCGCGGGGGACCGCCAGGGAGGGCTGGACGCGGCCAACCTTATGAAGCCGGCCCTCGCCCGAGGCGAGTTCGTTTGTATCGGTGCGACCACTACAGACGAATACCGTAAGCATATTGAAAAAGACCCCGCTCTGGAACGTCGGTTTGAGAAGATTGTTATCCCGGAGCCAAGTCGCGATGAGGCTGTGCAGATTCTCGAAGGGCTTCGCAAACGATTCGAAGAGCACCACCATCTCAGTATCTCCGATGGCGCGGTAAAGGCCGCCGTGGACCTCTCCATCCGCTTTGACTTGGATCACCGGTTGCCGGACAAGGCGATTGATCTCATTGATCGTGCCTGTGCCCAGCTTTGTGTTCCAGAATTGAGCATTCGGAGCGATAAGCCTGGGGAGAGAATGGGCACGGTTACGGATACGGCCATTGCCGCTGTGTTGTCGGATAAACTGGGCATTCCGGAAGACCTGATCGCCGGCGAGTTGCGAGGCGACGCCAAGTCAAAGCTGGTGGGCTTGAAGGATCGGCTTGCTTCGCGTGTAATCGGTCAGGAAGAGGCCATTCGGTGCGTGAGCGAACGCCTCATGCTCGCTCATGCGGCATTGGCCGACCGCCGTGGACCGCTCGGTGTGTTCCTTTTCATGGGACCGTCCGGGGTCGGGAAGACCGAACTGGCTCGCGCGCTCGCCAACGAACTATTCGGGTCAGAGCGGGCGATGATCCGCCTTGATATGTCCGAATATATGGAACAACACAGTGTTTCACGGCTTGTCGGTTCGCCGCCTGGGTATATCGGACACGATGAAGATGGGCAATTGACCGGCAGACTGAGAACAACGCCCTACGCGATTGTCCTGCTGGACGAGATCGAAAAGGCGCATCCTCGCGTTTCCGATCTGTTTCTTCAGGTCTTTGACGATGGACGTCTGACCGATGCCAAGGGGCGCACCGTGGACGCCAAGAACGCGGTGTTCATCATGACTTCTAATCTTGGGGTAAGCCCCTTGGCAAAGGGCAAGCGATTGGGGTTCAATGCCGGCGCGGATACCGGCGAAAAAGAATCCGCATTGCCAGTCACCGAGGAGTTAAAAAAGCACTTTCAACCGGAATTGATCAACCGTATAGACGAGGTGATTGTGTTCTCACCGCTCAGTTCACAGAGTGTCGCGACCATTGCTAAATCGCGCCTGAAGGCCCTGGCCAAGTCGGTTGAAGCTAAACACAACATCGCGTTCCTGTATGACGAAACTGTTGTAGAGGTATTGAGCGAGGAGGGGTACAGCGGGGAATATGGCGCAAGACATCTGGACCGCGTGATCGAAAAGTTGATTGAGATCCCCTTGACCCGGATGCTGGTTAACCATCCGCGAAGTTCAATGAAAACAATTCGGTGTTTGGTTAAAAAAGGCGTCATTTCGATCAGATACGAGTGATATCCCCAAAATTGAACTTTTAGGGCTGTCTTAAAGCCAAGAATTTATTGCTGTCACGTATTCTTATCATCCATGCCCCCGATTGCCAAAGTAGTGGTGGAAATTGCCCTGGACCGTGAATTCGATTACCGGGTGCCCGCGGAGCTTAGCGCGAGCGTGCGGTTGGGTTCGCGCGTGCAAGTGCCTTTCGGCCGCACAACCGCCCGCGGCTACGTGGTCGGCTTCGCCGACCATTCCATGCGAACCGACCTCAAATCCATCGCCGCGCTTATCAGCCCTAAGCCGCTGCTCACCGAGACTATGCTGAAACTGGCCCGCTGGATGGCGGATTATTACGCCGCTACCATTGAGCAGGCCATTCGCACTCTCCTGCCCTGCGCCGTCCGGCGCAAGGGCGCGGGCTTCCGCGAACGGACGCTCGTGAGCCTGGCAAAGGCGTTGCCGGACAAGTCCGCGCTGGCGGCGTTGCGTCAGCGCGCGCCCTCCCAGGCGGCGATTATAGAGATCCTGCAGCGGGAAGGCGAGCTGCCGCTGGCGGCTCTGGCCCGCGCGGCCCGGACGACGAGCGCAACCATTAAAAGTCTGGCGGAAAAAAAGATGGTCGTTCTTACGCGCGCGACCGCCTGGCGCGATCCATTGGCCGACCAGGTGATTCTGCCGACCGAGCCCCTGACGCTTTTCCCTGAGCAGGCCACGGCACTGGGTCTGGTTAAGCAATCCGTTATTACGCTGCGACCGAGCGTGGTGCTGTTGCACGGTGTGACTGGCTCTGGCAAAACGGAGGTCTACCTGCAGGCCATCCGCTTTTGTCTCGACCAGGGCCGCGGCGCCATCGTGCTCGTGCCGGAAATAGCGCTTACGCCCCAGACGGTGGAACGGTTCCGTAGCCGGTTCGGCGAAGCCATCGCCGTGTTGCATAGTCATTTATCTGACGGCGAACGGCATGATGAGTGGTATCGTATCTATGAAGGCCAGGCCCGGGTTGTAATCGGCGCGCGCTCGGCCCTCTTTGCGCCGGTCGAGCGGCTGGGCCTGATTGTGGTGGATGAGGAGCACGAGAGCAGTTACAAGCAGGCCGAGACGCCGCGCTATAACGCGCGCGACGTGGCCGTCATGCGCGCCCACCTGGAGAGCTGCGCCGTGTTGTTGGGCTCGGCCTCGCCGGCGCTGGAATCCTTTTGTAACGCGCGCAACGGCAAATACGCGCTGGCTGAGCTTACCCACCGCGTGGACCACCGCCAGATGCCGCGCGTGCGGATTGTGGATCTGCGCCGGGAAGCGGAAGCCACCGCCGGAACGATCGGCATTTTTTCCCGCGAGCTGGTGGA
>JACPGN010000165.1 GCA_016182435.1 Lentisphaerota bacterium
GCTCGCGGACATGGAAATCTTCGTGTTCCCGGAGCTCCTCTACAGCCTGCTGCTGGCCAACCTGATGAGCCCCTGCCTCTGGCGCTGGCGCGCCGAGGCCTGGTTCGCCGGCCTCAAGACCATGACGCCCTACCGCCGCATTGTCCGCGTCAAGCAATTCATTATGGACCATTATGCCTTCAATCTGGACCTCGATACCTGGGGGTTGACGACCAAGCCGCGGGAACTGCGGCGGTTTGCCGGTTTTATTGACGCTGAGGCTCTGCGGCAGTCCAACGCGCTCTTCGGCTATGAAGGCGACAAGTATTATTTCGACAAGGATATCCGCGCCCATTTTGGGCTCGACAAATACGATGGCGATGTCATCCCCTATTGGAAGACCGAGACCGTGGAGGCCATGGACGCTTTCCGCTACCGGGCGAATTATGCCGGCGGCGCCGGCGAATGCGTGTCGCTGGCCGTGCTCTATGCGGCCGCGCTCTTTATCGTGGCGCGCATTCCGCTGAACGATATTTTTCTCATGGCCACCCCGTTGCACTCCCAGAATTTTGTGGATGTGGGCGATGGCATCCTGACCAACAACCGGCGGCTGATGACCAGGGCCATGTGGTTTAACGGCACGGAGCTCTCCGCGCAGGCCCGCCGCGCGCTGGAAAATGAGCGCGTAACCGTGGTGGCTCATGCAACCGGCTGCGTGCACGTCCTTTACCCGGAAGCCACCATTGGCCCCCAAGCCTACGCGCGGTTCGCCGAACGCCTGCGCCGCTTCCTGCAAATCGAGCTTACCGACGAAGTGCTGGGCAACTACCTGCGGCACCGGCGCGATATCCAGAAGTGCTTCCAGATCCGCTTTCCCATCCATGGCGTGCCCCATTATATCGGCGCCGACCACGCGTTTGCCTGCGAGCAGGGCAGCTCATTCAAAGTCACCGATGCCACCAGGGCAAAATTGCTCTCGGAAATCGAGGAGGAATATTTTGCGCACGAGCGCGCCCCCACGGCCATCGTGCTTAATGAGTTGGAAGACTACTTGCGCTCTACGCGCGTGGATTTAAGCAAGCCCGCCGATGTCGAGGCTCTGCGCAGCCAGTTTTCCTGCGGATGCTTGGATGCAGCCAAGGCCATTGAGGGCCTCATTCGTTTCTGTAGGACTGATCCCCGCCTTCCTGATCTCCGGCAGAAAACCGTGCGGAGCGAGTCGGCGCCCTTGGCGCTTACCCTGGACATGGAGCGCGAGGATGTGATCGCCCGGCTGGAGGCAATCCGTTCACAGAACGCGCAAGCCGACCTGGCCTTCTATGCCTATCGCGACCTTACCCGGATTCCCGCGGAGCCGTTTCTGCTTTCCGCCCTCGAGCGCAATCCCGTTTCGATTGCCGGCGCGGCCGCGCTGACCGATGATCAGGTGATTGAGCGGCTGACGGCTATGCCCAATGAATCCATTTATGAGGGGGCCGGCCGCCTGGCCCAGCCCGACGAAGTCTGGAATTACGGTCGCGGCGACGGCCTGGAACGCGCAATCCTGCTGGCTAACATCATCCATGCGCGCGCTCCCGAAAAGAAGTTGATGCTGGAGGTCTCTCCGACCAAGGCCGTTTTAGCGGTTGCCGGTCGGGAGTTCTCTTTTGCTTCCGGCAAGCAGTTGAAACAACAGGTTTGGACCCTGGCTTGATTATAACGGGTCAGTTACGTGAGGGATCGATTCCAATGGCCTCAGCAAGCTGAGGCCCTACGTAGGGCGCGACCACGCCTCTGGCGTGGTAAACCTCGTGCCAGCCACGCGGAACGCGTGGTCGCGCCATTTTTACCCTGTCGCGCCATTTTACCCTTGCCAGTCATGTTCTTGCCCTTATGATTACCAGCCGTAACCGATAGAAAATGGCTCTCGCCCTTGGAGGTGTTGTATGGTTAAGGTCGGCATTATCGGCGGCTCGGGTCTGGATGATAACCTGCAGTTGACTCACGTGGAACGCGCCAAGGTGCATACGCCCTATGGCGCCCCTTCCGACTTGATCATCAGCGGCCAACTGCAGGGCCGCGCGGTCGTGGCCCTGGCCCGGCACGGGGCCAATCACCGCATCATGCCCTCCAAGGTAAATTACCGCGCCAATATCTGGGCCTTGAAGGAGATGGGCGTAACGCATATCCTGGCCACGACCGCCTGCGGCAGTTTGCGCGAGGCCATTGCCCCGGGACACCTCGTGTTCATTGACCAGTTCATTGATCGCACTACCCGACGCATCCAGACCTTTTATGAAGGCCAGCAGGTCTGCCACATCCCCATGAGCGAGCCGTTCTGCCCGTCCTTGCGCGCGATTCTGGCAAAGGCCGCCGCCGAACTGGGCATTCACCATCATGAGCGCGGCACAATGGTCACGATTGAAGGCCCGCGGTTTTCCACCAAGGCGGAGAGCCGCATGTTCCAGATGTGGGGCGGCGATGTGATTAACATGAGCACCGTCCCGGAAGTCGTCCTGGCGCGGGAAGCGGGGCTGTGCTATGCCGCCATCGCCATGAGCACGGATTATGACTGCTGGCATGAAAGCAAGGAACCCGTCACCATTGACCTGGTGCTGAAAACGATGGCCCATAACGCCGAACAGGTCAACCGGCTCTTGCCACCGGCCATAGCCAGAATCCCGGCGGGTTCCTGTCAGTGCCGTGAAGCCATTAAGACCGCGTTGATCTGATGCCGTCCCCTCTTGCTAACATTATGTTGCAGGCCTTTGGCCTGCTGACAATGCACCCCAAAGGGGTGCTACATCATAGCCCAGCGCGCAGCGCTGGGTTAAACCGGAGCAACGGAAATGCCGATATTTGAATACGAGTGCGGTCAATGCCGGAAGCGCTTTGAATATCTGGCCAGGAACCCGGCCGATACGCCCAAGATCTGCCCACAATGCGGCCATGAAAAATTAAGCAAGGTGTTTTCGGCCTTCAGCGTAGGCGCGGAACGAGCCCCGACCGGTCCATCATCTCCACCGGCGTCAGCGTGTTCCACCTGCACGAGCGACCGTTGCCCCTATGGCGAAAGATGATCAGTCCGATAAGAACCAAAAGAAAGGAAAATATCCTCATGCCTGAAATCAATTCAAAACTGGCGCTGTTCGGCGGAAGTAAGGCCGTAACCCGGCCGGAGCGCGACATGTTCACCTGGCCCATCGTTACTAAGGAAGATGAGCGCGCGGTGCTGGAGGTCTTGCGCCAGCGGACGATGTCCGGGACCGACGTGACCAAGGCCTTTGAGCCGGAATTTGCGGCCTGGCAAGGAGCCAAGCACGCCCTCGGCTTTTCCAGCGGAACGGCGGCGCTGCACGGGGCCATGTTCGGCTGCAAGGTGGGAGTGGGCGATGAAATTATTTGCCCGAGCCTGACTTATTGGGCGTCCTGTCTCCAGGCCTTCTCGCTGGGGGCCACGATCGTATTTGCCGAAGTCGAGCCTCATTCACTGTGCCTGGATCCCAACGATATTGAGCGGCGCATTACGCCGCGCACCAAGGCCATCATGGTGGTGCACTATTGCGGCTACCCGGCCGACCTCGACCCGATCATGGCCATTGCCCGTAAGCACAATATCAAGGTCATTGAAGACGTTTCCCACGCCCATGGCGCGCTGTATAAGGGCCGGCGAGTCGGCAGCATCGGCGACGTGGCCGGTTATTCCATGATGACCGGCAAATCGCTGGCCATTGGCGAGGCCGGCATCCTGACCACTAACGACACTGAGATATTTGAGCGGGCCCTGGCCTTCGGGCACTATGAGCGCTACAAAGCCGCGGAAATCCAGACCGAAGCGCTGAAGCCCTTTGCCGGATTGCCCCTGGGCGGCTACAAGTACCGGATGCACCAGATGAGCGCAGCCCTGGGGCGCGTGCAATTAAAATACTATGATGCGCGCATGGCCGAAATTCAGAAGGCCATGAACCTGTTCTGGGACCTGCTGGACGGCGTTCCTGGCCTTCAAGCTCATCGCCCGCCCAAGGATTCCGGAAGCACCATGGGCGGCTGGTATTCCGCCCGTGGTTTGTATCAGCCGGAAGCGCTCGAAGGTCTCTCGTTGGCACGGTTTGCCGAGGCGGTCAGGGCGGAAGGCGCAATCTGTGATCCCGGCTGCAATGCTCCGCTGCATCTGCACCCGCTGTTAAATATCTGCGATGTCTATGGTCACGGCAAACCGACGCGCATTGCCAATGCCGACCGCGACTTGCGGCAAGGGGCCGGCTCGCTGCCCGTGACCGAACAAGTGGTCGGCCGAGTCTACGGCATTCCCTGGTTTAAACATTGTCGGCCCAACTACATCCGCCAGCAGGCCAAGGCTTATAAGAAAGTCGCGCGCTTTTACAAGGAGCTGCTCAAGGACGATGCCGGAAAAAGCGCAGTCGCGGGCAGCTACCATCTTTCGCGGTTGTGAAGGCCGCTCAAGGCGGCAACTGGTCCCAGGTAGGGCGGTTTCGCCGAAACCGCCGTGGTCGCCTCGGAAACGGCGCGCCCGGCGGTCGCGCCCTACCCCGGAGTGTCCACCGTAGGCGGATCCGCCTCTGGCGGAAAATTCCTATGCTTCAAGGTAATAGCCACGGGATGGCAGCTTGCGCTATGCTTGGCCACGGGCCTAAAACTGCCAACGCTCGTGGCATACAATTTGGTTCAAGGACAAGCGGCTTTTGGCGCGGGATGTATCGGACGGATAGCCCAGGGTCAGCAATTCAACTACGCGCGCTTTTTCCGGAATGCCCAGAATCGCTTTGACCTGGTCCTCGTAAAAAGAACCAACCCAGCAACTGCCCAGCCCTTCCGCGACCGCCTGCAGCGCCATGTGCTCTATGGCGATGGCCACGTCAATCGGGTAGGCCATCTGCCCGCAGCGCATGACGTAGTCCGAGAGATTGGAGCAGCAGACGATAACCACCGGCGCTTCGCCGACGAAGCGCTGGTTATTGGCCGCCACGCCCAGCTTTTTGCGGGTCTCGGCGTCCTGCACGACCACAAACCGCCATTCCTGCATGTTGTTGGCCGAGGGCGCCAGCCGCGCCGCCTCGAGCACCGTTGCGAGTTTTTCCTTTTCCACCGGCCGCTGCTGATACGAGCGCACGGAATACCGCTCGAGAATCTGGCTGAGTAATGCCATGGCGAGCCTCCCTCTTATGAACTTATAGCCGCACCGTCCGGTCATGGGTCAGGGCCTTGTCGCAGGCCAGCGTCAGTTGGAGCGATTTCCAGGCATCCGTGTAATCACACGGGTTGATGCGCCAGTCGCCGGTCTTGACCATCTTCAGAAAGATCGCGTTTTCGTATTCGTAAATCGGCCGGTTATCCTGCTGAAACTGGAAAACACCTTTAACTTTTGTCTTGGCCATGCGGCGGCTGAACGGGTTAGGCGCGCCCGCCGATGGTTGTTCGACCACCAGTCGGCCGGTGTTGGAAAACAGGCGATAGAGCCGTTTCTCGCCGCTGAAGGCGAGTTCATTCCGCCATGCGTCGCCGACCCAGGTATGTATATGGCTCCCGATGATGCCGTTGGCAAACGTGAAAACCAGGCCCAGCGTTTCGTCAATGGTGTACCCCGTCCGTTTCTTGTGCACCGGGTTGCTGGCGGAACCGCGGACTTCCTTTATTTCGCCACATAAGTAGCGAAGCAGGTCCAGGTTATGGGTGGCCTGGTCCACTAAGGCCCCGCCGGATTTCGCCTTGTCGTAGAACCAGGCCGGCAATCCCATGGTCAGGCTGACGTTGCAGCCGTAGAACGATTGAATAAGGTGGATGGGCTCATCCCGCATTAGGGCGCGCAATCGCTGAACCGCCGGCATACATCGGAACAGGTAGCCGATCTGGATGCGGGCCTTGCGTTTGGTCAGGTCCCGGGCCGTGGCGGCGGCCGTGGCTTCCCGCCGCTCCGCCGGTTTTTCACAGAAGACCGGAATACCCCGGTCGGCGCAGGCCAGGAGCGGCGCGCGCCGCACGCTGGGCGGCGTGCACAGCCAGACGGCGTCCGGCTTGACCCGCGCCAGCATCTCGCGGTAATCCGTGAAAAGCTCGCCGCCGAATTCCTGCTGGCGCTTGAGGGCCTGTTCGCGCCTGATATCGCATAGGGCCGCCACGCGGACGTCCCGGCGGTTTTTCAGGTAACGCAGATGCGCGGAGGCGATGCCGCCCACGCCAATGAAGGCGGTCCGGATCATGCTTCAACCTTTGCCAACAGGTTGTTGAGATAGCTGATCGTGGCGGCAATGTCGCGGTCCTGTTCCGCTCCCGTAATTTCGCGTTCAATGATGAATTCGCCCTTGAACCCGATTTCCTTCAGGCGCCGCACAAATTCGGGATAACGCACCCGGCCTTCGCCCACCTTGACTTCCTGCCCCAGCTTCATTGGATCGGTCGGGTAAAGGCCGTCCTTGGTGTGGATGTTGCGGACCAGCCCGCCGAATATATCCAGGGCATCAATGGGATTGGCCTTGCCGTATAGAATCAGATTGGCCGGATCCAGGTTGAGACCAAGGTTAGGTGTGTTCACTGCCTGGATCAAGCGCAAGAGGGTTATGGGCGTCTCCTGGCCGGTCTCCAGCCAGAACTCCAGCCCCAGGCTCTGCAAGTGCTGGGCCACCTGCCGGACAGCCACGACGACGTCGTGGAAGACGGGGTCGTTCGCGTTCTCCGGAATAAATCCCAGGTGGGTGATGACCGCCCGGACCTTCAATCTTCGGGCAAATTGGCCGGCGCGCAACAGTTCCTGCAGGCGCTGAAAACGATACGCCTCCGGCACTAGACCTAAGGTAATTGGACCCTCGCTGAAGTTCCAGGCGGCGGGTCCCGACCAGCCCGCCCAGAAAGCGGTGATGTGAATGCCGCCCTCGTCCGCTTCCTGACGAACCTTTTCCGCCAGCGCCCCCGTCCATAGATCGGGCTGCCAACTGACTAATTGACAGACCTTGACGCCATGCTGTTGCAATTGGGTGAAACAGCTTCGTTCGGCCTGGAGCCCAGCCAGCACGCCAATTTTGTTATCCATCGCGACTCCTTTTTCAGAAAGCCTTCAACTCATTGAACCAATACCACAGGGCGAATGAAAAACCAATGGCAAAATAGGCCAGCAAGTAATGGGTCAGTTACGAGGTGGTCGCGTGAAGGTAGGGACGGCTCGCCGAGCCGTCCGCGGCGCGTTCGGCGAACGCGCCCTACCTGTTGCCACCACAAGACTGAAGCCTTACCGTACTACACTATAACCAACTCGGAAAACTGATTTCGAGTTTGGTCAGGCCATTGGGTCGGATGCCGATCAGGGTTACGCCCGGGCCCGCCGCGGCGGGATAAAGAGTTGCCGGAGGCGTCACCTTCAAACCCGGGTCCCAGGTATATTTAATAACCGCGTTCCGTTCTGATTGCCGGAGTTCAACGCGTATACAATTGAACGTGGCCGTAACCGTGCCGCTGTTTTCCAGAAACTTCGAAGCCGGGCGCAGGACTTTAAAAACCGCCAGGCCGTCGCCGGCGCCTAATCCCGGGATCAGCCGGTATTGTTCCGGGTGCGCCGCGAAAAATGCCCGATGTTCTTCGTGGCAGGTGGTTACCGTCGTCACGTTGAACAGCTCCAGGAAAAGCGCTATCGTGTCCGGGCTCTGACGCCAGGCCTTAGGCGGGTAATCATACTCCACCGCGCCGGGTGAAAAGTGGTAATAATCGCAGGCCATCATTTCACGTTTCCCCAGGTACGGTAGAAAGGCCACGTGCGCCTCAAAGTAGCCGTGTATGGTGCTGCCGGCAAAGAGCACCCGGCCGCCGTCCGCGCCATCCGCTTTAAGCCACGCGGCCAGCGCGCGCGCCTCGCGCGGCATTGGATTATAGGTGGCGCGGCCTTCATTGCCGAACATTAGCGCCGCGTTCCAGGCGCCCAGCGCCAGGATCACCACGACCGCGGCGCGCAGGAGCGCCAGGCGGATACTATGGCTGCGCAGAATATCAGCCGCCATCAGGGCTGCCGGCGCAATGGCCGCGAAAAAGAGCGGAATTACCATTCGATGCAGTTGCAGGTCGGGCAGCATCAGGAAACCCCAGCCGGTTAAGAGCAGCAGGCCCAGCACGATCGGCCCGAACCAGCGGCGCACCAGCGGGTGGGCGATTACCACGACGCCGCCAATACCCAGAAACAGGATCAAGGGATGGCCATGGCGCAGGTAATCCACCAGCGTTTCCCATCCGGCAACCAGCAGGTCCTGTGAGAGTTCATATCCGCCGGGTAGAGCCAGGGTAGGGCCCCGCGGATGGAAGACGCCCATTTCCATTAAAAGCACAATTCCTCGCCGCAGGTGCAGGAGCAGAATCACCGCCGCGCAAAGCAGCAGGAACCGGAACTTCGGCCAGGACCAGTGTCGCCAGTTAATCAGAAAAGCTAAAACCAGCGCCAGAATCATCACTGCCGCAGGCGGCCACATCAGGCAGAAGCAGATCGCTCCGATCAGGACTACGGCCAGCCACCACTCCCGCCGGCCAAGCATCATGACCCGAAACAAACAGGCGCTGACCGGCAGGATACAGGCCGAGGCCAGACAGGCGCCGACCGTGCCGTAGTGCAGCAACCAGAGAAAGTAAGGCTGGTTCACCCCTAAGGCCATGAACCCGGCGCAGCACTGCGCCGTTCCATTGGCGCCCATGATTCGCAACGACCCAACCGCCAGGAGCGGAACCAGGACGATGAATACCGCGAGCAATACCGGGGTATAAACCTGGTCAATCGGCCAATGCGACCAGACCGGCCAAGCCACTAATCCGAGAGCTGCCGTTCCCGTTTGGGTAAAATGGCTCTCAACCACCCCGGCGTTCCAATAAGGGTTATAATTGATCAACTGCAGCCTGGTCTGAACATACTCCCACAAGCGGAACAGGAACGAGGCATGATCGTCCGTGTAGAGCGGCGCCCCGCCCGTAGTCTTGAGAAAGAGCGCGCCGCACCATGTCATGCTGGCAAGCAGCAGAACCAGCAGAATAGCCGGTAGCCGCAATCCTGGCGTGACCAGCAGCGGCGTCAGTAAGGCCGTGAGCAGCACGAACCGCCCCATTCCGGATTCGAACAAGAACCAGCCGAAACCAGTCCGGGGCAGCCAGTCAACAAAATAGAACCAATAATGATCGGTTGTGCTGGAGAAAAAGAACAGGATCAGGAAAATGAGGAGACCAATAACCGGCCAGACCCGCAATGCCACGGCCGGGGCTTGGCCGCGCGCGGCGGCAAAAACCTGCAATCGCTCCAGCAGCAACACCACCGGAATCCAGACAATCAGGTAACGCAGAAACACTCCCTCGATCAAATGCCCGCGGGTGTGCAAGAGCAGGAGCAGGAATAATCCGACTGCGGCGGCGGAGAAAAATAGCGCTGCCTTTCTCATCCGGTTCATATGTGCTAAGGCGGGCTTATGCTCGCAACCCAAAGATTATTAACCACGGATGAACACGGATAGACACGGATGTAAATTTCGGGATTATCAGTGTTCATCAGTGTCAGTGGTTCCCGCCTGGGCGGGTCCGCTTTCGGGCGGAAATATGCTTATCTTTCATGGCGGTTTCAGATGGTTAAGGTATTATGACGATTACTTTTTTAGCTTCCGGAGGGTTATTATGATATAGTTCTTGACGCGCGGTGTGGTGAAATTAGCAGACACTTCCGGCTAATTCAATCGAATCTGCTCCCGTGGCGGAATTGGCAGACGCGCATGGCTTAGGACCATGTCTCTTGATGAGGTGAAGGTTCAAGTCCTTCCGGGAGCACCAGCGCCGCCCCATGGATTTCGGCGGTAGGCGAGGCGCGCGGCCAGGCGAATGGCGGCAGCCATGCTGCCGGCGTGCGCTCGGCCTTTTCCGGCGATATCGAAAGCCGTGCCGTGATCCGGCGAAGTGCGCACAATCGGCAATCCGAGGGTCACATTAACGCCCTCAGCGAAGGCAAGCATCTTGAGCGGAGCAAGCCCCTGGTCGTGATACATGGCCAGAACAGCGCCATAACGGCCCTGCCGCGCCTGGTGAAAGATGACGTCGCCCGCGATGGGTCCTTCCACGTTCAAGCCCTGGCGCCGCAATGAGCGTAACGCCGGTATAATTGTTTTGATTTCTTCGCGACCCAGCAGGCCTTCATCGCCGGCGTGCGGGTTGAGCGCGCAGGCGCCGATCGTTTTTTGCTTCACGCCCAGCCAAGGCAAGGCTTGTGCCGCTAATTGCGCCGCCATCCGGATGGCCGAGCGGGAAACAGCGCCGGGCACTTTGGCCAGCGGTAGATGCCGCGTGACCAGCACCACGCGCAAGGAGCCGCCCAAGAGCAACATGGCATAGCGCCGGGTGAGGGTGAGTGCGGCTAAGTATTCCGTGTGACCGGCAAACGGCAAACCGGCCAGAGCCAGGCTCTGCTTGCAGATTGGCCCGGTAACCAGGGCCGCAAAGCGCCCCGCCCGGCAGCCCTGCACCGCCGCCTGGATCCAACGCACTACTGAGCGCGCCTGCGCTTTGCCCGTAACACCCGGCTGCCAAGTCAATGGCGCCGGCTTTTGCGTGATGGATTGGAATTGCAGTGTTTGTAGCCGCGAGACGATAGGCTCGCGCGGACGTCGGCCTGACGTCCGACGGCTACAGTGGAATTTTCCACCGCAGTGACCTAATTCAAAATCCTGCTCGGGTTCCCAATTGACAATAGTTGCTGTGCTGCTTAAGTCATCGCGCCAGCGCCAGACCGGCGGCAATGGCAGGCGGAGCTGTTCCGCCTGGCGGCGCAGAATCGTGCGGCTCCCAATCAGCACGAAGCGCAGGCTTTCCGGCCAATCCTTCCGGTCCAGCGCCTTCAGGGCCACTTCCGGTCCAATCCCGCCCGGGTCGCCGAGCGTAATGGCAATGGTTTTCATCAATTACCGTCTGCCTCTGCCTTAGCCTACAGTCCACAGCCTACAGTCTTCAGTCGCTTTTTAGTATTTCTTTATAAACGCTTTCTGTTTCAGACGCGCCATCCAGGCGTCATAGAGCCGTTTGGCTTCCTGCTTTTCCAACTCGACGCGCAATGTGTCCTGAACTTTCTCAAATGGAATTAGCGCGGCCTCCCGGCGCCCTTCCACTTTCAAGATGTACAGGTCCTCGCCGGCCGGGATTACCTCGCTGATCTCGCCCGGCTTGAGCGCGCCGAGCGCCGCGGCCAGCTCCGGGCGCCGGGTGGCTGGATCAATCCAGCCCCAATTCCCCCCATCCTCGGCGCGCGCGCCTTCCGATACTTGTTTAGCCAGATCTGCAAACGACTCTCCGGAGAGCAGGCGCCGGCGCAACTCACCGGCAAACTTGCGCTTGAGGGTCCTTTCTTCGTCCGTCTGGCCGATATTAATCATGATCAGGCGCAACTGGACCTGCTCCGGAGTGCGGAAGGTATCCCCCGCCTTTTCATAGGCCGCGCGCACCGCCTGCGGAGAAACCGAAACCTTCTTGTCCACTTCCTGCTCGCGCAGGAAAGTGACAATCATGGATTTCTTTAAATTTCCCTGCCATTCCTCCAGGGTCAGACCTTCCTCGTCCAGCGCTTTACGGAACGCGGCGCGGTTATTACCGAACTTGGTGCGCACTATTTCCTCCGTGCGGCTCTGGACCAGCTTGTCCGGCAAACGCAGATCAGAGCGTTGCTGGAAAACGTCGAGAATCAGTTCCCGCTCGATCAGGGCCTCGCGCGCCTTTTCGTAGGCCTCGGCCAATTGGGTGTCGAGCTCGACGTCCTGGCTGGTCTCGCGCAAACGCCGCTCAAGGGGCTGCATGGCGGCAAGCACTTCCCGGACGGTTACCATTCGATCGTTGACCTGGGCCGCGCAGCCCTCCACCGGGATCGTTTTGCCCGGACTCCCGGCGGGAAGCAATCCGGCAAGCGCCAAAACCAGCATCGGCAAAAGGATTTTTATTTTGCTCATAGTTACCGCTGCTTTTTCGAGCATACTAACGCGGGCTGCGCCCACAACCCAAACAATACAAGCCTAACCACGGAAACACGGAGGCGCGGAGAAACGACTCCTCCTCACGTGTTCTCTTCCGACCAATCGTTGCGCGCATCCCGCGGCGCACTTCCGCGCGCTCGGGATGCGCGCAACACTCTTGTTGGGAGATAGAGGAGACCAAGAAGACGGATCATGCTCCGTGCCTCTGTGTCCTCCGTGGTCCCGCCTATGCGGATCCGCCGGGGCGGAAAATCATATCTTGCTTTAACAACATCTTGTTTTTGATAGCGGCTTCTCGTTCTCGTGTATCAGGTACTGTACTCCCGCTTGCAGTTTAGACAACATCAGTTTTCAGCTCTGCCTCAGTCTTAAGGACTGATTGTCATTCCCGACCTGATCGGGAATCCAGAAAACTCCCTGGCCTGTGGCCGGGCAGGCAATGCTGGATTCCCGCTTTCGCGGGAATGACGGCATTGAAGCTCACAACCTACCCACAAGGCTGAGGCCTTACAGTTTTCAGCAAGCCCATCTTGCTTTCCCGGCAGATTTGCAGTCTAAATGCAAATCCGGCTTGCAGATGCGACCTTGATCTGCGAGACTGCCATCCATGAATACCTTGTGCAGACGTATCAGGAGCGGGATATTCGGACCGTGTACGATATCGGCAACCTGCGTGAGTTTGCGCGCTTTCTCCAGCTACTGGCCGCCCATTGTGCCCAGGCATTGAACCTCTCCGTACTGGCGGCGGACGTGGGGGTGGCGGTCAACACCATCAAAAAATGGGTTTCCATTTTAGAGGCATGCAGGATTCTGTGCCTTCTCCCGCCTTATTACAAGAACCTGGGTAAACGGATTTCGAGTTCAAGCTGGCGAAGACGCCCAGACGGGCGATGGGTGACGCCCTTTCATGTTTTCGCGAGGAGTTCGCGTCGCTTAGCCCGGAACCCGGCGGTCTGGTGACCCTTTCCGAACAGGCGCTTCCACTCACTCGCCATACGCACTTACTGCCCCTGGCGGCATTCATCTCCGCGGTGCGGACTCTGGCCCGTATTTAGGGATTTTCAACGGGCTTTTCCTATTCTGAACGTACCGCATACAGAAAAGACTTTAAAGTTCGCTCAGGCACCTTTATCGCGATATTTCGCCCAGCCGGGATTGCACGCCGACTCAAATCCGGTTCAGTACCCCCGCCTACGGGTCAAGTCGCGGGTCAAGTCACAGGTCAAGTCGCGGGTCAAGTTATGCGACTACTTCATGCGCTTCGGGAAGACATGACGAGATCACAGATTCAGGCGGCCGTTGGCTTGCAGGGGCTAGCTAATTTCCGGCGCCTCTATCTGGCCCCTGCGCTCAAGGCCAGACTAATTGAAATGACCATTCCCGACAAACCAAACAGCCGGTTGCAGAAGTATAGATTGACGGAACGAGGACGCGATTACATAAAAGAAGACTAAGGAAAAACACCAATGAAACTCAAAGATGTCATGCAAGGGTTAAAAACCGATTATTCTCCGCAACTTTTCACGCCGGAAGTTATTTCCGCTGTCGAGAGCGATCTGAAGGAGCGCAACGGAAAGTTCTACGTGTTGTGCCGAATTCGCGGAAAAGAAGTGCAGGCAAGACCCGGCTCATGGGCCTGCCGGCGACCCTACGACATGCCTGCCTGCCGAAGCGGCTTCGCGTAGGTAGGCCTGTCCACCGATTTGCTTGCCAAGACCTGTCTGTCATCCGTCTTCCAACCCTCTTTCAACTGGCTTTTCCAAACGCACCCTGCTATATTCAAAATCACTGGGAACGTGCAATATGGGGAATCCATGACAAAGATGCATCATCCAATCAGCTTGTCGCCCAATCCTACCGTGCTATACTCGCCGCGTGCGGCATAAAACACTATTCGTTGAACTAATAGAATATGACCTGCGATAACATGA